>JAUHYN010001055.1 GCA_030426505.1 bacterium
CCGGTGTCGAAGCGGTAGCACAGGCCGCTGCACGCCGAGTCCACGTCGCACTCCGCGCAGAAGTCGGCGGGGTGCGCTTCGTCGAGCTCGAACGGCGGGCGACACATCGCCGCGAACGGGCGACCGAGCGCCTGCGCGACGGGATCGAGTTGGTCGTCGAACGGGAAGCTCGGCGCGGGGCTCGGGTACTGCGGGCTCCCCAGCGCGACGACCTGACATGAGAACGGCACCGGCGCGCCCTGCGCGTCCCGGAGGCTCAGCGTCTCGCACGCCGTCACGTCGTTGGTGCATGCGCGCGAGCAGACGCCCTCGCCCACCGCGACGCGCTCGTCGATGTCCGACAACGCGATCGCGACCGTCCCGTTGTCGGCGCGGTTGAAGTTCAACACGCGGACACACTCGCCGAGGCCGACGGGGCAGTCCGTGTCGTCCACGCAGATGCGGTAGTCGGACAGCGTCGGGAACGGGTTCGCGCCGGAGTCGGTGACGCCGGAGTCGTCGCGACCGCCGTCGCGCACCACGCCCGTGTCGGCGACGCCGGAGTCTTCAGTGCCCGCGTCGCGATCGCCGCCGGCGTCCTTCGGCGCGGCGTCGACGCCCGCGGCGCCGCCGTCACGCGGCGTGGTGTCTTCGTCGTCGCCGCCCGTGCAGGCCACGATCATGGAGAGGAGGACGAGACTGACAGAGCGGATTCGAATCATGGTTGGGGCCCTTCGCTACTGGCACTGCCCGGACGGGAAGAGGTCCTGGTACGTGTACTCGATCTGCAGCTCGACATCCGTGAGCCGGCTCCAGTCGACGCGGCTGTTCTCACCGGCCGTCGGGTCGATCAGCAGCGTGTACTCGGACACCAACGGCAGCCCGCCGAGCGTCAGGTTCGAAGACGGGAACTCGCCGATGCCCGCGACCGGCGACACGCTGCGCCCCGGCGTCTTGAACTCGGTGATCTGACCGAACGGCGTGACGTCGCGGCCGACCGTCGCGACGATCGCCTCGATGTCCGGCTGGCACGAGCGCAACCGACTCGTCCCGTCGTACAGCAAGCTGATCGTGGGGTTCGCGTCGCCGAGCCCCTCACCGACCAACTTGACCGAGACCGACGCGAGCTTCGCGTTGCACGTCGTCCCGAGGTTGGCGAAGTCATCGAGGCCGATATCGAAAGTCGCCGCCATGACGCCGCCGCGTGTGAGGAGGTCGCCGATGGTCGCGTCCGTCCGGTAGCGCACCTGCTTGTCGACCGGCACGTTGGCGTCTTCGAGCACGGCGCGGAAGCGCTCTTCCGCGGTCACTGTTGCGTCGGTCTTCAGGTCGCGCGTCGGCTCGCGGATGTCCAGGAGGTCCTTGCGGACCGACACCTCCACGCGCTGACGGTTCTCCGCGCCGCCACAGCTGTTCTGCAGACGCGTGAGCTCCGCGGCGATCGCCTCCAGCTGCGTCGTGTTGCGCGCGAGGAGGATCTGGATCCGCGTATCGAAGAACGGGCGCACCGCGAAGTACTCGAGCGCGATCAGCCACTCGCGCAGCTCGTCCTTCGCGCGCTCCAACCGCTGCTCGGCGCGCGTCAGCCGGTTGGCCCACGCGAACACCGCCGCCGGACTCCCGACGATCTGGTTGATGTTCTGGAGCTGCCCGCGGACCGTCGCGAGGCGCCCTTGGAGGAGCTGCGCGCGCTGCACTGCGCGCTCGTACTTCGACAGCGCCTGCTCCACCGTCAGCTCCGCCTGGAGCACCTGGATCGCGAGGCCGTCGTTCTCGATGAGCCGCGCGTACACTTCGTCGCGGCGATCGCGGAGTTCGACGAGGTCGCGCTCGTACGCGAGCGCCGCGTCGGTGTCGCGCTGCATCAGCACGACCATCTCGCGCACGATCCCCTGCTGCAGCTCGGTCGCGGTCTCGATGAGTCCCGCCTGATTCCGCAGCTGCTCGACCGCCGCCTCGGACTCCGCCGCCGACAGCGCATCCTCGAGCTCGATCACTTTCAGCTGGGCCTGGTTGAGCGCGGCCCGCTCGGCCGCCTCGCGCTCCACCTTCGACGCAGCCGACTCCGCCGCGAGCGCGGCGCCGCGCATCACCTTGGTGACGTACCAAGCGCTCATCTTCACCGCGAGGCGCGTGGCGAAGCTGGTGTCGTTGCTCATGCCGACCGCCTTCGGGAGGCCGTCCGCGACCGCCGCCGCCTTCGCGTCGAGCGCCATCGCGAGCGCGGCCGTGCCCTTCGCCACCGCCGAGATCCGCGAAGCGAGGAGGCGCTGTTCGAAGTCTTCCTCGATCCCCTCGACCGCCATGTCGTCCCAGTTGTCGATGAACGTCTCCTGCGCATCGAGGCGCGTCTGCCGCTCGGACGCCTGCGCCTCCACGTTCGCCGCGAGCAACGCGAGCGCACCGTCGGCGCTCGCCTCGAGTTGGGTGACCTGCGCTTGGATCGCGCTCACCAACGACGACCGCTCCGCGTTCCACTCGTTGATACGCATCGCGAACGCGTTCGTCGTCGCCCAGTACAGATCCGTCTGCGCCGTATGCGCGCGCAACGCCTCTTGCGCGCGACGCAACTCGAGCAACGCCGCCCGCACGTCGAGCACCGCGGAGCCCGCCTCCGAAGGGTTCGTCTGCGAGGGGAACGCGTCGAGCACCGCGCCCACCGCGTCCGTGACGAAGCCGCACTGGCCCGCCTGCACGCGTGGCGCGCACGCGCCGTCGTCCGGCTCCGAACAACCGCTCGGCAAGCCACACAGCTCGGCGAGCTCGATCTCGAGTTCGCCGGCCTCGTTTGCGATGCGCGTGGTGAGCTCGGCCTGCTGGAGCAATTCGGCCTGCGCGCGATCGACCACCTCGGTGACCGCGTCGCTCGCGCGGTCGACCTCTTCCATCGCGTCCTCTTTGCGCTCGCGGAGGATCGTCGCGTTGCCGCTCTGGGGATCCAACGAGGTCGACACCACCACCTCGCCCTGCCGATCGTAGATCAGGCGGTCGAAGGGCTTCGCGAGTTGCCGCACCGCGCGCACCAACGGCCGGAAGCCGCCGGCGAGGAGTGCGTTCGATCCGCCGGCGCCCGCGCGCCGGTTCTGCTCCGCGAGCACGCCCGCGATCAGGTAGAGGTCGACGATGCGGCTGTACACGTAGGTCGCGCTCTCGGCGCGATCGGCCGGGTCCGTGAGCAGCGTGTCCCAGCGCCGCGCCCCGAGCGCCAGCGCCTCCGCGGCGCCGCGCCAGCTGTTGGTCGTCTCGAGCAACAGCACGCGCTGCGCCGAGAGCGCGTCCGGGTCGGTGATCTGCTGACCGAGGACCGAACCGCCCGACGCATCGAACTGCCCGTCGAGCACCGAGAGGTGCGCTTCGAGGACGTCCTGTCGCCAATCTTCGAGGAGCCCCTCCACGAGGCCCTTCACCGCGGACGTGACGATGGGAACCGCCC
>JAUHYN010001056.1 GCA_030426505.1 bacterium
GGAGCGGACCGCGCAGCTTGGCGCGCACCGTCTCGCTGATGCTGGCGGGCGGGAAGAGGCGCTCGCCGGAGAGGAGCTCGTAGAGCACTTCGACGATCGCGTAGACGTCGGTCGCGGGGGACGGCGCCGGGCGGCCGGCGATCTGTTCGGGCGCCATGTACGCCGGCGTCCCGAGCATGACGCCGGTCGCAGCATTCTTGCCGATCGGCGACACGACCTTCGCGAGCCCGAAGTCGACGACCTTCAGACCGGGGATCGCACCCGGCGCGCGGCGCGGGTCCAACAGGAGGAGGAGGTTGTCGGGCTTGAGGTCGCGGTGGATGACGCCCGCGTTGTGCGCGGCTTGGACGGCGGCCACGAGTTGGAGCGTGATGCCGATGGCCTGCCCGAACTCGATCCGCGTGCCCCGCAGCGCCTTGAGCGCCGGCCCGTCGATGAACTCCATGATCAGCGCGACGCGCCGCGGCTCGGGGATGTCGACGAAGTCGGAGATGTCGACGATGTTCGGGTGGCGGATGTCGTTCACGACGCGCGCCTCACGCAGGAGCCGCTCGATGATCGCGGGCTCGTCGACGAGCTGCGGCGACAGCACCTTCACCGCCGCGTGTCGACCGAGGCGCGTGTGGACGCCGAGGAAGACACGACTCGTCGCGCCCGCGCCGATCAGCCGCTCGAGCCGATAGTCGCCGATGATCTCTCCGGACTCCACGGTGTTGACCGCTTCGGCCAGCTCCCGGTCGGAAGACATCCCGGGGCGAGCCTACTCTCCTTCCTGCTTTCATGCAGCCTCGACCGCATCGAGCGCGACGCGGCCCACGGGGTGAATCGTGATGTCTTGCGGCAGCTCCTCGAACGAGAGCACAGAGGCCTCCGGGAGCTCGATCTCGATGAGCTTCTTCACGAAGCGCCGAATGCGGGCGGTGGTGAGGATGACGGGGCGGACGCCCGCGCACACCACCGGGTCGATCACCGCGCCGACCGACTGCACGATCGTGCGACAGATCTCGGGCTCGAGCGCGAGGCACCAGCCGTCTTCGGAACGGCACACGCCGCTCGCGACCGTCTCCTCGATCACCGGATCGAGCATGACGACACACAGCTCGCGACCGAGGCCGGCGTAGTCGAACGCGAGCTGACGCGCGAGCGCGCCGCGGGCCTTTTCGGTGAGGTAGACGGTGTCGTCGTTGGTGGTGCCGTGCTCGCCGAGCGCTTCGAGGATCGACTTGAGGTCACGGATGCACACCCCCTCGTCGACGAGGCGGCGGAGGACGTCGACGAGCTGCGGGATGGTCACGACCTTCGGGACGACCTCCTTCACGAGCGCCGGGTACGCGGCCTCGACGCGCTCCACCAGCTCCGAGACCTCCTGCAGCCCGACGAACGTCTTCACCTCGCGGCGGATGATCGTCGCGGTGAACAGCGAGACGATCCCCGCGAGCGACCAAGTGCCGACGCCGGCCTGCTCGACGATCGCCTTCTGCGCCTCGTCCACCAGCGCCATCGCGCGGTGGGTGACGGGGTGTTCGATCGACTGCGCGAGGACGCCGAGGCGCTGCAGCTCTTCCGGCGACGTGAGCGCGAGGCTGGTGCCGGTGGGGATCGACTGTTGGTGCGCGGGGACGTCGACGATGCGGATGACGAACGTGTTCTCGGGCAAGCGCGGAACGAAGGTCCGCACGCGAATGCCGGGGACGCGGACGCCGGTGTCGAGGTAGATCGCGTCGCGGATCTCGGGGACGAAGCGCGTCATGAACTCGGGCTCCGCCGACTGGTCGAACCCGAGCGCGCGCGACATCACCGGGTCGAGGTCGATCCCGAGCGGGACGACGGACGGCGACATCTGATCCGCGAGGCCCTTCTGCGCCTTGGCCTCCTCGAGCTTCTTCTCCAGCTCCACCGCGAACTGCGTGCCGGTCGCTTCGCGGGGCTCGGCGGTCTCGAAGATGCGGGACTGGAGCGTGGCGAGGAAGCGGCGCGACAGCGAGGCCGCGAAGATGACGCCACCGATCAGGAAGAACGGGATCGCGGGGAGCCCGGGGACGAGGCCGAAGAAGGCCATCAGGCACGCGGCGACGAGGAGCGCGGTCGGGTTGCGGGCGAAGTCCGTCTTCAGCGTCAGGCCGAGGTTGGCGTCGGCGTCGCCTTCGACGCGCGTGACCATCACGCCCGCGGCGAGCGTGACGAGGAGCGCGGAGATCTGGGACACGAGGCCGTCGCCGACGGTGAGGACTGAGTAGAGATCGAGGGCGTCCGTGAGCGGGCGGCCGTCGCGCACGACGCCGATCGCGAAGCCCGCGACGAGGTTGAGCGCCGTGATGATCAGGCCGGCGATCGCGTCGCCCTTCACGAACTTCATCGCGCCGTCCATGTTGCCGAAGAGCTGGCTCTCACGGCCCAGCTCGTCGCGGCGCGTCTGCGCTTCTTCTTCTTCGAACGCGCCGGCGCGGAGGGCCGCGTCGATCGCCATCTGCTTGCCGGGCATCGCGTCGAGCGTGAACCGCGCGCCGACTTCGGCGACGCGCTCGGCGCCCTTCGCGATCACGAGGAACTGCACCAGCGTGATCACGAGGAAGATCACGAAGCCCACGATCACGTCGCCCTGGAGCACGAACTTCCCGAACGCGCGCACCACCTGGCCGGCGTCGGCGGAGGCGAGGATGCCGCGCGTGGTCGACACGTTGAGGCCGAGGCGGAACATCGTGGTCACGAGGAGGAGCGTCGGGAACGACGCGAAGTCGATTGCGCGCTTCGCGAAGACGGCGACCATCAGGATGCTGACCGCGAACGCGATGTTCACGGCGATGAGGAGGTCGAGGAGGAACGGCGGCATCGGGATGATGAGCATCGCGACGATGCCGGCGAGGCCGAACGCGAAGACGACGTCGGGGCGGCGGCCGAGCTCGGCGAGGGGGAGTGCGGAGAGGGTCTGGGTGAGCTTCTTCATCGTTCGTTCCTCGTCAGCGGTTCGTACAGAGCGCGGTGAGCATCGCGCGGGCCTTGTTCTCGAGCGCGGCGTCGCGGCGGCGGCGCGCGCGGTCGAGGCCGCGGGCGAGCAGCTTCTTCGCCGTCGCGCGGTCGCCGGTCGCGAGGCAGAGCTCGGCGCGGTTCACGTCGGCGCGGCCGTCGGTGGGATCGAGGCGTGCGGCCCGGTGGTACGCGCGGTGCGCGTCGTCGGTGTGGCCGAGGCGATCGTGGGCGAGCGCGAGGCCGAGCGCGAAGTGGGCGTCGCTCGGATCGATCGCGGCGAGGCCCGCGAAGAGGCGCCGCGCGGACTCGAGGCCACCAGCGAGGAGCGTGCGCCGCGCGAGCGTGGCGATCGCGACGAGCTGAGCGCGGGAGACCGGCGCGGCGACGGGCGATGCCACGGGGCCCGACACGGCGCGGAGCGGGCGCGCGGCGCGCGGTGACTCGG
>JAUHYN010001057.1 GCA_030426505.1 bacterium
GCGGTCTGCTCGTCGTTCCGCCGGGTGTGCCCGGTGCGGGCGTCACGCTCCCGTTCGACATCGAGCCCATCGAGCTCGGCGTCGATCACCACCCTTCGGTCTACGTCGTCGACCTCGACAAGTGGAACCACTCCGGCGGCCCGAAGGCCTTCGCGAAGACGATCCAGGACAAGGGCATGCTCGTGCGCTTCACGAACGACTGCGAGGGGCGGGCGGACGGTCGCTGCTACGACCAGACGGACTTCCCGGACCTCGCGGCGATGAAGTGCCCGATCAGCGCGGAGGTCAGCGTCTACACCGAGAACCAACACGCCTCGCGGATCTACGTGGGCGACGAGTGCGCCCAGATCTGGAAGTTCTGGACGGACGACCGCGGCGAGAACTGGAACGCGCGTCGGTTGATCAACCTTAACGCCGGGAAGATCGATGTCGCGAAGGGGCACCGCAAGATCCAGCGGCGCATCGACGTCGCGCTCTCGTCCTGCCAGGGCCAGCGCGCCGTCGCGCTCTACTTCGGCACCGGCGACGTGCAGCGCCCGGCCGACAAGGACCTCCTCGAGGACGCCGACGTCACCGACGGTCGCGACCTCATCGGCGTGCTCTTCGATACGCCGAACCTCCCGACCGACCTCACCGAGGCGGACCTCGAGAACGTCTCCGCGATCCCGACGGTCAACCCGGCCGACCTGTTGCTCCACAACAAACACGGCTGGACCGTTCGGCTCGCCGAGAACGAGCGGATGCTCCGTGACCCGCTGGTGTTCGACCGGGTCGCGTACTTCAAGTCGTTCGAGCCGACGACCGAGGCGCTCGAGTGCGGTGGCGGCTCCGGCATCGACCGGGTCTACGCCATGGACAGTTGCACGGCGAAGGCCGTGAACGACAGGGACGGCGACGGCAGCCGTGAGATCGGCGAGCGCGAGGTCTGGATCGGTCAGACCGAGATCGGCGGCGGTCTCTTCTTCTTCACGCCGAAGGACAGCCCGGTCCTCGTGAGTCACGCGGACCTCGGCAAACGTCAGAAGGCGGCCTTGAACGAACGTAAGCGTTCGCGGCCCGGGCTCTTCTTCTGGAGGGAGCGATGAACAAGTCACTGTCCGGCGCCGCGTTGTTGGCGCTCATGGCGAGCACGGCCCACGCCGAACCCGCGAAGGTGTTCCGCCCGAAGTTCGAGGCGCCGCCCGAGATCTCCGCGAAGTACGAAGCGCTCCGCGGCGCGGCGAAGCTGCCGGTGCGGCGCGGGGACCCCGTACAGGTCGACAAGGCCGACCGGGTCGCGGAGGGCCTCTTCGTCTCCGCGGAAGACGGCGTGATCATGCTCCGCGAGAAGCTCGAGCCCGCGCGGATCGAAGCGCTGAAGCAGCGCGGCGTCGTGAGCGTGGCGCGTCCCGAGCAGATCCGCAGCGGCGTGATCTTCGAGGACAGCTATTACGTCGCGTACCTCGCGATGCCCGACGCGGACCTGTTGCCCCTCGCCGGACGCGAGGGCGTGCGGGTCCGGCTCGTGCTCGTGCTGACCGAGTCGATGCGGTACCTCGTCCGTGAGGTCTCCGTCGCGCCGCCGCGCTGATCTGACGGGCGCATTGCGCTAGGATCCGCCCGTGGTCCCTTGTCCCGCGTGTAGCCAAGTCGCGTTCCAGGGCGGCGTGTGCCGGTCCTGCGGCTTCCGCGTCGTCGCGGGCCGACGCGACGCGCCCGTCGAGGCGGCCCCGATGGAGCTGCCGATGGACGCGCTCGTCGAGGTCCTCGATCCGGGCGCGCTCGTCGAAGTCCCACCGGAGGACGACGGGCCCTCGCTGTTCGGCTTCGAATCCACCGCGCTGGTGGAGGACGCACCGCCCACGCCGCAGACGGTCCGCGAGCTGGCGAGCTGCCCGCGATGCCGCGTCGCGTTGCCGCGCCCCATGCCCGCGCTCTGCGACGGGTGCGGACTTCGCCTGAGGCCCAAGGCGAAGAAGGCCGCGGTCGTGGAAGACGACGACACGCGCGCGTGCAGCGACTGTGGTATCCGAAACCCGGCCGGTCGCTCGTCGTGCCTCAATTGTGGCTCGCGCATGTCGACCTGATCGCGTACAGCCCGGTCCCGATCCCGTCTCGTCATGCGCCGTCACGTCCACCGCTTCCGGCCGATCTACGGCGACACCGACATGATGGGGGTCGTCTACTACGCGAATTACTTCCGGTTCTTCGAAGCGGGGCGCACCGAGTTCCTCCGCGCGGCGGGGTTCGAATACAGGGACTTCGAGTCGATGGGCTACGGGCTCCCGGTCGCGTCGGCGTCGGCGAAGTATCACGCGCCGGCGAAGTACGACGATCCCCTCGTGCTCGAGATCAACATCGCAGAAGTTCGTTACGGAAGTCTGCGCATCACGTATCGTCTGACCAAAGAAGACGACGACACGCTCATCGCCACGGGGGAGACGATGCATGCGTGCGTGGGGCCCAAGGGTCGCGTGGTTCGGATCCCGGACGCGTTCCGATCGAAGCTGGAGCCCGACGATGACGCCTCGAGCTGAGTCCGACATGGAACGCAACCTCGCCCTCGACGCAGTCCGCGTCACCGAAGCCGCCGCTCTCGCCGCCGCCCGCGCCATGGGCAAGGGCGACCTCCACCGCGCCGACGAAGCGGCCGTCTCGGCGATGCGCCGCGCGTTCAAGAGCCTCGACATCCGCGGCACCGTCGTCATCGGCGAAGGTGAGAAGGACGAGGCGCCGATGCTCTACATCGGCGAGAAGGTCGGGCGCTGGGGCAAGGACGATCCGCACACGGACGTCGCGCTCGATCCGCTCGAGGGCACGCGCCTGTGCGCGCTCGGTCTGCCCAACGCGATGAGCGTCATCGCGATGGCGCGCGACGGGAAGTTCCTCCACGCGCCCGACACGTACATGTACAAGATCGCGGTCGGCCCGGGCGGGAAGGGCGCGATCGACATGTCGCAGTCGGCGACCTGGAACCTCCAGTCGGTGGCGGACGCGAAGGGTGTGTACGTCGAGGATCTGACCGTCGTGATCCTGGATCGGCCGCGCCACGAATCCCTCATCCGCGAGGTCCGCGAGGCCGGCGCGCGCATCAAGCTCATCACCGACGGCGACGTGTCCGCCGCCATCGCGACCTGCAACGAGGACGCGGGGATCGACATGTTGATCGGGATCGGCGGCGCGCCCGAGGGCGTGGTCTCCGCGGCCGCGCTGCGGTGCGTCGGAGGCGACATGCTGGCGCAGCTGAGGCCCCGCAACGCCGAAGAGGTGGCCCGCGCGAAGCGGATGGGGATCGACGACGTCGACAAGATCCTCACCCTCGAGGAGCTCGCGAGCGGCGATGTCCTCTTCGCGGCCACCGGCATCACGGACGGAGACTTCCTCCGCGGGGTGCGGTTCCGTCGCGGTGGAGCGCACACGCACTCCGTCGTC
>JAUHYN010001058.1 GCA_030426505.1 bacterium
GCCATGCGTGGACCTGAACATCTGTATATCACGTCGGCGCGGAGGAAGATCCCGAATCGCCCGACGTACGAAGCGTCGTGCACCACCGGATCTTGCTCCTCGTCCTGTCCACCGCGGCCTGCGCGCCGCTCGTGTCCCAGCGCGACTTCGCCCGCGGTGAGGTGGCCCCGACCTCCAGCGCCGCCCACCGGCAGGCCGAGGTGGCCCCCGCCGGGGAGCGCCGCGCCGCGCCGAAGCCGGCCGCGAAGCCCGCCCCGGTCGTGGTCGCGAAGGCGCCCGCGCCCCGGCCCGCGCCGGTCGTCGCGAAGCCGACGCCCGCGCCGGCGCCCACGCCCGCGCCGGCGCCGGTCGCGAAGCCCGCGCCCGCACCCGAGCCGACCCCCGTCGCCTACGCGACCCCGGTCGAGCCGGAGCTCGAGGTGACCGACGACGAGGAGGAGCCGGCGCGCGCCGAGCCGCGCTCGTTCTACGCGTTCACGCAGAACGAGATCCGCACGCTCCGCCGCCGCTCGAAGAAGTTCAACCGCGTGTTCAAGAAGCACCGCCGCTGCACGCAGAAGACGGTGAAGCTGATCGAGAAGCGCGGCCGGATCCGCGATCAGATCATCGACCTGCAGAACCGCGACGTCCTCACGCCACGCCAGAAGTCGACGCTCGCCAAGCTCCGCGATCGCGAGTGGAAGATGAAGCAGGACCGCTCCACGATGGCCGCGTGCGAGCCGTTCGAGCGGCAGATGACGGACATGCTCCGCGAGACGTTCGAGACCACCGCGCAGCTCGACTACTGAGCGCACGGTCGCGCCGCGATCACTCCGGATACTTCTCGGCGAGGTGCTCGAGCGACGCGTCGATCAACGCGCGCAGGACGTCCGGGTCCACGTCGCTCAGGCGCTCGATGTACAGACACGCCTTCCCGGTCTTGTGCGGACCGAGCCTCGCGAGGAGCTTCGCGCGCGAGGTGAAGCCGTCCACGTCGCTTCCTTCATCATCTTCGCGAGCGCCTTGGCGTCCTTGCGCTTCTCGGCGTCGTCGATGGTCTTCAGGAACGCAGGGACACTCGCGGCGGTCGCCTTCGTCTCGTTCTCGGCCATGTCAGTCGTTGTCGTGGAAGCGGTCCGCGAGCTCGGAGGCCACGGAGCGCGACAGGGGCTTGGTCAGGTAGTCCTTCACGAGCGGGCTGGACGCGGCGCGCGTCCGGTCGTTTTCGTGGTCGCTGGAGCTGACGATCACCACCGCCGGGGCGTTCCGCAGGTTCAGGGCCTGGAGGGCCTCGAGGAACTCGAACCCGTTCATGCGGGGCATGTTGATGTCGAGGAGGATGAGGCTGGGCGGGAAGCGCTCGTCGCTGA
The DNA here is from genome assembly GCA_030426505.1 of bacterium. Taxonomy (GTDB): domain Bacteria; phylum Myxococcota; class Kuafuiibacteriia; order Kuafuiibacteriales; family Kuafuiibacteriaceae; genus JAUHYN01. Next base: position 1,350 of record JAUHYN010001058.1, read on the forward strand.
CGCTCGTCTCGTCGTAGCGCTCGAACAGGGCGAGGGCGTCCTCCGGGGCCGTGATGCCCCAGATGTGTTCGAAGCGCCCGCTCCGCTTGAGGAAGTGGGACGCGAGGTACACGTCGGCGTCGCTGTCGTCGACGATCATCGCCGAGTGCACCTTCTTCGCCGTGACCACGGTTCTCAGCTCTCCCCACTCATTTTTCGCCGAAACGCTCGCGGCGTCTACTGTCGAAATCTCGACACGCAGAGGGTAGATTCGGCGCGGTGGCCCTCGCGAAGGAGCAGTCCGGGGCGTTCGTCGTGCTCGGCATCGGCCTGGTCCAGGTCGGCGCGGGGCTGTTCGCGCCCGAACGTATTCTGGAAATGGTCGCGAGCGGCGCAATCCTGCTCGTCGTCGGGGCGATCCTCTTCACGTGGCGGTCCGTCTGGGCGTGGCGCGTGGCGCTGGCGGTCATGGGGGCCGCCGGCGGCGTCTTCTTCGTGCTGATGCTCCGCGCGCCTCGGGAGGTCCCGCGGACCTTGATCCTCGGCCTCGCGGCGGCGTTCATCCTCACGATCATGAATCGGCCGGGCGCCGAAGAACGCGAGTAGTTTCTGTGGCTCGGCGACCCATCCCGAGAGCGCCCGCAGGGTGGGTTGCGGTGGTCGCCACGGCGCTGGCCGGCTGCAGCGTGGAGGCCTTCATCCCGCGCCTCCCCGTTGACCGCGCCACGGGTACGGAGATCCTGGTGGTCGGGCTGGACGGCGGTGACCCCGAATCGACGTACGTCTTCGATCTCGCGAACCCACAGGCCTTCGACTTCGCGCTCCCGCGCGGGGAGCGACGCCTCGAGGCCTTCGTCTTCCCGCTGTCGCCGCGGGTGCTCGACATCGAACCGGGCCGCGACACCCTCGACACCGGGAGCCCGCCCAACCCCGACGACTACGACGCCTTCGCCGCGACGGTGTCCGGCGACGACGCAGTCACCTGGGCGGAGGAGCCCTCGCCGCAGTGGGCCGGCCGCCTCCGCATCCCGGTCGTCGACGCGCGCCGCTGCCTCCTGCAGGGCGGGTGCTTCGAGGACGACCGGTGCCAAGTGCCGTGCGGCGTCGAAGTGGTGCCCACGCCCCCGGAGCTCCCCACACCGCCGAGTGACGCCTGCCCCGCGGGGTGGATGCGCGAAGAGGTCGGGCGCGTCGCCGACTGGCCCGACGGCGCGCTCCCGCTCGGCGTGTGTCGGCCGTGGGCGGAGCGACCGACGTGTCCCCTCGGGACCGCGCCGCGCCCCGGCGGGGCGTGCGAGCGGATCGCGCCGGAGTGCCCCGCGGATGAGTTCCCGCCCGACGCGGTGGGCGTCGAGAACCACTACGTCCGCGTGGACGCGCAGGGCGGCGACGGCTCGCGCGCTGCGCCGCACGGCACGCTGGCGGAGGCGGTGGCCGCCGCGACGGCGCCGGCGCGGATCGTCCTCGGCGCCGGGACCCACGACGTCGCGGGGACGCAGCTCGAGGACGGCGTCGATCTGTTCGGCGTGTGCCCGGAGGAGGCGCGCGTGGTCGGTCGGATCGCGGTGAGGCCCGACGCGGACGTCGAGCTCGGCGCGTTCACCGTCGCCAACGGCGGGCTCGACATCCGAGGGACCGCGTCGCTCACGGGCGTGGTGGTCGAGCGCTCCACAGCCAACGCGGTCGACGTCGAGCGCGGCGCGACGCTCGCTGTGACCGACGTCGACGTCCGCGGGCCCACGGCGCGCGCGGTGCGTGTCCAGCGCGACGGCGTGTTGACCGGCTCCGGGCTCTACGTGAGCGACACCGAGAGCGCGCTGGTCGTTCAGCAAGGGCGCGTCGATCTCGCCGACGTGTTCGTCGACTTCGACGGCGTCGCGGAGGCGTTCGAAGTGTTCGGCTCTCAGGCGACGCTCCGCCGCGCGTTCATCGACGGGACGGGCGCGAAGTTCGAGGGATCGAACGTCGTCCTCGAGGACGTGACCCTCGTGAACACTTCGACCGGCGCCGCCTTGAACAGCAACCGGACCACGATGAACGCGACGCGCCTGGCCGTCACCGACAGCCCCTCGTTCGCGGTGG
>JAUHYN010001059.1 GCA_030426505.1 bacterium
GGAGAACGAGGGCGCGGCGGGCTCCGCCGGGCGGTAGGTCGCCTGCACGCGATCCGGGCTGACGAGTGGGGCGATCTGCTCACGATCCCCGACCACCTCGGCGATCGACGCGCTCTCGAGGGCGACGCCGCGGGACGGCGCGGCGTCATCGACGCGCGCCTCCCGAGCCTTCTCGATCGCCTTCTCGCTCTTGAGGTCCTCGAGCGCGCGCTCTTCGCGGGACTTGATGCTGTTCGGTCCGCAGTCCTCGCACGGGCGCGTCGAGGTCTGTTGAATCAGCGCCGTGACCGATGAGCTGACCCGCATCGCTAGGTAGTTCGGACGACTGCGCCCGAACGTCGAGTGAGTGTTACAAGTCGCGCCACGGTGCGGGTCGTTCTCGGGACACTGCTGTCGCTGATCGTCGCGACGCCCGCGTTCGCCGATCCGATTTCGATCGCCGTACAGGCCGAGTCTCGATCCGATGCACTCGCGCGCGCGCTGCGTCTGGAGATCGGGGACATGGAGATCACTTCGCCGGGTGTCGCGCGCGTCCGCGTGGTGGTGCGGCGCGTGGCGGATACGTACCTGGTCCGCGTCTCCACGACGGACGCCACGCTCGCGGAGCGGCGCGTCCCCACGAGCGAGGGGCCGGACCAAGCGGTGCGCGTCGCGACGCTCCTCACCACGCGCGCGGTCGCGACGGTGCGCGCGCTCGACGCGCCGTTCGAGCTCCCGCCCGCGCCGCGTCGCTTCGGGATCCACGTGTCGACGGATCTGGTCACCACGCTCTGGCGGCGACCGCGCCAGCCGCTGTTCGGTTTGGAGCTCGGGGTCGGGCTCGACGTCGGGCGTCTCTCGATCGGGCTGGCGGCGAATGGCCTCGGGCAGGTGTGTTGTCGGCGCGCCACCACTGGGATCGGGGGCGACACGTCCGAGCTCGGGGTCGCGCTCGTGGGCGCGTACACCTTGGTCACGTGGCGGGCGATCCGCGTGCGCGGTGCGGTCTCCGCGGGGGCGCAGCGGGTGTCGGTGGAGGCCGAGCCGCTCTCGTTCGCGGACACGGCGCCGACGCAGCGCGTCGAAGGTTGGGAGGCGGCGGTCCGCGTAGGGGCTTCGCTCGAGCTCGAGCTGTGGCGCGACCGGGCGTTCTTCCGCGCCGCAGCGGGGGCGTGGGTACGGGCGCCGTCGGTGGAAGTCACCGTCCCGGCGGGCTATTCGGGGCTGGGCTGGGTGAGCGGGCCGGTGGGCCCGTGGGCGACGCTCGGCCTCGAGGTCGCCGTCTACTGACGCTTGTCGAAAAAAGCGTCCCCGGTCATGAACATCGCGTGCGGTGCCGGCAACCCACGGCCACCCGAGGGGTAGCGAGCCCGGTTTGAGCCGCTAAACGGACCGGCTACGGAAATCGACCCGCGCCCGTTGGATCCGGGGCTGTCCACTGGACCCGCCCAGACCCGCGCCAGATCGCCCAGGATGCGTCATGGCGGGGTCGACGATGACGATCGACCAGCTGGTCCGGCAGCACGGCGCGCGCGTGTATCGAATGGTCGCGAGCCTGCTCGGCCCGGGGGCGAGTGACGCAGACGTGCAGGACATCGCACAAGACGTCTTCCTCGGCGCGCACCGCGCGCTGCCGAGGTTCCGTGGGGACTCGAAGGTCGAGACCTGGCTGTACGGGATCGCGTCGCGCACGGTGTTGATGCACCTCAGGTCGTGGCGGCGACGGCGGCGGTTGAAGCAGGCCGTCGAGGCCGAGCCGATCGTGGAGCGGAGCGCGGACCTCGAGCGCACCGTCGCCGAGCGGGCGGAGCTCGTCCGCGTGTGGCGGTGCCTGCTTCAGATCCCGGCGAAGAAGCGCGTGGTCTACGTGCTGTACGAGGTCGAAGGGCTCACCGGCAAAGAGATCGCCGACGCGCTCGAGATCAACGAGGCGACCGTGCGGACGCGGCTGTACCACGCGCGCAAGGAGCTGATGGCGCTCTACGCCAAGAACGGGGGCGAGCGGTGAGGCGCTGCGAGCGGACCGACGAAGCGGCGCGCCTCGATCTCATGAGCGCGTCCGAGCGCGCGGCGTTCGAGGCCCACGCGACGACGTGTGAGGACTGTCGCGATGCCGCGGCGTTCCTCGGATCGACCGCGGCGTTGCTGCGCGCGAGCGCGCGTACGCCCGACGCCGATCAACTGCGCGCGCTCCGGGTCGGCGTCGCGAAGAAGACGGCGCGTTCGCCGTGGCGGAGCTGGGCTTGGATCGCGGCGCCGGTCGCGGTCGCGGCGGCGCTGGTCGTGGTGTTCGTCGCGCCGTCGGGGTCGCCGGTGACGTCGGGCGCCGTGCGCCACGCGGGCGCGGTGGTCTCCGGGGCCCTGCCCGAGGGCCCGACCTTGAGCGCGGATCCGGGGACGACGATCGCCTACGCGGACGCGACGCTCCGCGCGGAAGCGGCGACCGAGCTCGCCGTCGCGCAGGGCCCGAGCTGGGCCGAGGTCCGATTGGAGCGCGGCGCGATGCGGTTCGACGTTCGACCGCGCGTCGACGGCGCGCGCTTCGTCGTGAAGACGCCGCACACCGAGGTCCGCGTGGTGGGCACGCGCTTCGAGGTCCGCGTCCTCGCGGCGTACACCGACGTGGCCGTGGACGAGGGCGTGGTCGAGGTCCGCGACGGCGAACGCGTCGTGCGCGTGGCCGTGGGCGGGGCGCTGCGCGTGCCGAGGACGGGTGAGAGCGCGCGGCGAGACGAGGGCGAGGGCGACGCGGTCACGGCCCTCGGTGGCGCGCGGTTCGGCGACGGTCCGGACGCGAGCGACGAGCGCGCGGCGGCGAGCGCGGGCCGTGAAGGGAGCGGCGCCGCGGCGAGCGGTGCGTTGGATCTTGGTGACGGCGCTCGCCGCGATCGCGCGCGTGGTGCGTCGGCTCGGGGCGATGGCGCCGACGGTGCTCTTGCGACCGGTGACGCTTCTGCGGCGCGCCATGGCGTAGGCAACGGCGCAGACGCGAGCGGAGCGACTTCGTCGAGGGCCGGTGCCGCTTCGCGTGGCAACTCGATGGAAGCGTCCCGGGATCGCGGAGACGTCGGCGCGCGTGGTCACGATACCGCCGCGCGCTCGGCGGGCGACCGTGAAGGCGGCAACAACGTGGACGCGCACGCACCGGCTGGCGCCGCCCGCGCCGAGGCCGACGCTACGGCATCTTCGGCGCGGGCCTCGGGCGATCGCGGCGCGGACGGCGCGCCGGCGAGGGCCTCGGGTGGCGCGGACGAAGAGACCTCGACCGGCGCTCGCGGCGCGGACGGCGCCTCGTTCGATCCCGGCGCGAACGCCGCGACGGCGCGGGCCTCGGGTGGCGCGGACGAAGAGACCTCGACCGGCGCTCGCGGCGCGGACGGCGCCTCGTTCGATCCCGGCGCGAACGCCGCGACGGCGCGGGCCT
>JAUHYN010000032.1 GCA_030426505.1 bacterium
GGACGCCGTCACGGAGGACCTCGGTTCTTCGGCGGCTCCTCACCCCCCAGCGCCGGACCGCTCGGCGCGAACGGCGGCGGCGCCGGGAGCAGCGCCATCTCGCCGCGATCGTAGTCGATCTCCTCGGTGCTGCGCAGCAGGCTCGAGGCCGAGACCTGCAAGCCGGGCGTCGCCGTGAGGGCCGCGCCGTACGCGGACGCGACCTCGTCCGTCAGCTCGACGAAGCCGTTCGCGAGGAGCTCGTTCGCGATCTCGCGACCACGCCGGGTGCCCCGCATGATTCGACCCGGTTCGCCGACGTGGTTCGGTCCGTCGTCGTCGGGCCGGAAGAACTGTCGGAACGTGCAGTCGACCAGGTAGGCCTTGCCGTCCGGCATCTCGGCGACGACGAACGCGTGGCGGAAGCTGGCCGCGTCGCCGAACGCATTCGCCGCCTGGTGGATGTGGATCTTGTCCGCGGGCAGGCCGAGGTCTTGGAGGTGGTACGCGGTGCAAGCCTGGCCGTAGCCACACGCGCCCTGCACGCGCTGCGAGCTCAGCGCTTCGGTCCCCAGGTTCGAACCCCAGCGCACCGCGATCAGCGCGCGCCGCGCCGACCACGCCGTCTGCTCGAGCAACACGCGCGCGTCTTCGGAGCCGAGCTTCCGCCCCGGTCGCAACACGGCGAGTCGTGTCCGAGCGCGCGCGAGGTCACGCGGCGCGGGCGCGCGCAGCACGGGCTCGGGGCCGAACCCCGAAGTGTCGACGTTGAAGCGCTGCGACAACATCGCCTGCATCACGGCGCCGCCGCCCGGCGCGTGTTGCGCCGACGACGCCGCGGGCGGGACGCTCTTCGCGATCCCCTCGAGGTATTCCGTCGTGTAGTCGATCACCAACGCCGCGGAGGCGTGTTTGATCTCGGCGAGTGAGACGTCAGTGCTCAGGCCGGCCTGCTGCCGGACCCGCTCGGCGAACTCACGCTTCGGATCGACGTCGCCCGCGCGCTGGAGCAACGCGAGGGATTCCGGGGCGGGCGGGAGGGACGCCCGGATCTGCGCCTGAACCGAAGACAACGTCAGGATCTTATCGGGCTTCGGCGCCCGAGGTTGCGCCCCTTTGCGCTACCTCAGATCCGTGAGGAGCAGCTCCGCGAGCATCCCCTGCTGCGTGAGCAGAAAGACGCGATCCCCGAGCGCGAACGTGCGGATCGCGCCCTGGCGCTCGAGTCCGGGCGTGGCCCCCACGTCGAAGATGCAGCGCTCGCCCGTCGCCTCGTCCTCCACGCTCAGTTGGCCGGGCGCCCCACCGCGCGGCGCGGCGCGCACGAAGAGCAGCTTGTCGCCCGTGTGCTCGAAGCCGGACGCGCGGCCCCACGCGCGCGGCGTGTGACCGATCACTTCGATCGAAGCCGTCGCCTCCAGCGCGACGCGGAACAGGCCGCCGTCGTGGAGCCACAACCCGGCGCGGGCCGCGTCGTACGCGATGAAGCGCGGGGCGCCGCGGACCGAACCGGTCGGCGCGGCGAAACGCGCGACGGACGTGTCGCGTTCGAGGTCGCGCACGTCGATCGTGTCGCGGCACGCGTAGGCGCCGAGCCACGCGCCGGGCGACCGGGTGAGGCTGGTGAGCGTACAGCCCGCGACGTCGACGTGCTGCGCGCCCAGGTGGTCCTTGGTCTGGGTGTCGAAGCGGTGGAGCGCGGGGCGCCCGTCGCGCGCGACGGCGATGACGCCGATCGTGCCGCCCCCGATCGCAGCGTCGACGACCCGTGCGCCGGGAGGCAGCCCGAGGTGGTAGGTCGCGTCGTAGTCGAGCGCGAAGGCGTCGCAGGCGAGGCCCCGCGCGTCGTCGATCGGGGCGTCCTCGAGGGGTGCGACGACCTCGGCCTGACAGGCCATCAGGGCGACGGCGATCAGCCCGAGTCCGTGCGTGCGTGTCATGCCGCTCGGATTCGCAAACTCGGTGCCAAGCGGAGCGGCGCCGCGACCGGCGGATCCCGTGCGGTGCGTCGGACGGTCACGTCGCGGTCCGTCAGCGATGGTAGGATTCGAGGCGGATGTCCGTCGGCGCCGCGCTCCTCGTCCTGATCGCGGCCGCCGCGGCCGACGAAGGCGATCGCCCGTACGTCGAGATCCTCGAGAGCACCGGCGCGGTCGACGGGCCGGCGGAGAGCAACGTCGGCGTCCCCAAGTGGGAGCGCGTGCGGATGGAGCTCCGCGTCGAGAACCGCTTGCAGGTCGACGTCACCGGGCTCGAGCTCGACATCGCGCTCGTCTCCGCCGCAAAGGACGACGATCCGAACGTCATCCCCGGCTGGTCGTTCCGCGAGGAGCTCACGGACACGCTCCTCGACGCGCTCGACACCGCCTACGTCCGGATCACGCACCAACTCCCCGCGCGCCGAACGTCGCCCCCCGCCGACGAGATCGCTTACCGCGTGCGCATCGTCAGCTACCGCATGTCGTCGCCCGACCTCGAGACGGCGTTGCGCATGCTCGGGAGCAGCCGCCCCGCGGATCAACGCGCGGCGCTGAAGAGCTACGACGCCGAGTTCGCGGACGAGGAGCGCCAGCGCTACTCCGACGAGCTCGCGATCGCGATCGGTACGCTCCCCGCGTCGCCCGCCGCCTCGGACGCGCTCCGACTGTTGTTCGCCGTGCGCGCGCTCGGGACGCTCGGCGCGCGTAGACACGTCGCGGACCTGCTCTACCTCCCGGAGCGCCTCGACGACGAGCGCTGGGGTCGCGCGGTCCTCGATCTCGCGGAGCGCATGATCGACGCGTCCGAGAAGGACGAGCCACGCCTGTCGGTGTTGCCGTCGTGGGCCCGCAACAAGTCGGGCTTCCTCACGGTGCGCGCGGAAGACGCGCTCGAGGACGCCGTGCGCGAGGCGATCCTGAGGATGGGCGACGCGGCGGTCCCGGCATTGCTCCTCCAATCGCTCCAGGCGCCCGAGCCCGCGGTGCGCTCGCGCGCGAAGCGTCTGCTGCATGCGCTGGGGCGCTCGACCGTGCGCTCGCAACTCACCTTGCGAGACCGCGACTCGCGCCGTGCGGTGATCGACGTGCTCGGGCGCTTCGCGAGCCCGGAGCCGGTGCCGGCGCTCGTCGAGCTCGCGCGTGGCCGAGACAAGGAGCTCGCGCAGGCGGCGCGGGCCGCGCTCCGTTCGATCGGACCGGCCGCGGTGGAGGGCATCGTCGAAGCGCTCGGCGCGCCGGGCGACGACGAGATTCGCGAGACGCTCGTCGCGATCGGGCGCGAACACCCGCGCGCGATCCTCGAGATCGTCCAACGGTACGGCGTCGCGATCGACAAGCGCGACGCCGAGGCGGTGGTGGAGCGGCTCTACGTCCACCTGCGGGACGCGCGCCGCGCGCGCCTCGTCGCGGAGATCGAGCACGCGCTCGACGCCGGTCGCGACGGGCGCTACGCCGACTGCTTCGCGCGCCTCGACCGCGTCTTCGAACAGGACGAGGCGCTCTACATGCGCTACGCGGACGCGATCTCCGAACAGTACCTCGCGCGCGCGGAGCGCTTGCTCGCGCGCGGGGACTACGACGCCGCCGTCGAGACGCTCCGCGCCGCCCTCACCGTCCAGGACACGCCCGAGGCGCGCGCGCTCCTCTCCCGCGCGCGCATCGCGTTGGTGCGCGGCTACGTGGCGCTCGGGGAGCTGCAGCGCGCCCAGGAGGTCCTCGCTTCGATCGAGGAGCGCACGGAGGAGCGCCGCGACGCCGAGGGGTTGTTCCTCGCCGCGAGCGCGAAGGAGGCCGTCCGCCGCGGCGAGTTGTCGCGCGCGCGTCAGCTGTTGGATCGCGCGCGCGCGATCGCGCCCGACGACGCCTCGCTCACGTTGGTGGATCGGAGGCTGATGCTCTCCGAGAACATCTCGGTCGTCATCGCGCTCGGGCTGTTGGTGCCCGCCGGGATCTTGGCGTTGGTGTTGTGGGTGCGCCGGCGGTTGGAGTCGGTGCGGATGCAGCGCCTCGAGAAGCAGATCGATCGGGGCTGATCACAATGCCGCTCACTTAGGCGAATCACATCTCGCAGTCGCTCACGCGCTTGGGGTCGAGCGCAATGCAGCGGCGCGCCTCGACGCGGCCGGTCATGTTGCCCTCCGGCCCGGGGAAGACGAAGTCCACATCGACCGAACCGGCCTCCTGACGCCCGAGGCTCACCCAGCCCTGACCCGACAGCTCCCGCTGCACGAGGTTGCAGCGATCGTCGTAGGCCTCGAGCACCATCGCCGCGGAGCCCGTCCAGCGGCGGTAGATGAGGAGCGAGGACTGGCCGGCTTCGAGCGCGGAGCCGTCGCAGAGCTCCGCGGCGTCGGAGAGGACGACCACAACGTTGTCGTCGCTCCCGCCCTCCGCCCACGTCGTGAAGACGACGTCGTTGACGGAGAAGGCGATTCCATCCACCTCGGCGCCGCCGCCGCAGGCCGTGAGGAGGACACCGGTGGTCAGGAACATCGTCCAACGCATCACTGGATCGATTCGGCGCGCGCGGCTTGGGGTGGAACCCGCTGCCTCGAAACGAAACGTCGCGCGCGTGACCGCGGGCGCGTGGCGGCGCGCGATCGATTCGGTATGCTCCGCGGCGCTCGTGGCGGCGCTCCCTCAGATCGCGGTGCTCCTGGTCGTCGCGACTGCGCCCCCGGCGGACGCGCGAGCGCTCGCCGAGCTCGACACGAGCACCACCGCCCCGACCGCCCCCGCGCTCGACGTCGGCCCCGGTCACCGCGCGCTCGCGGTCGGCGCCGCGCTCGTCCCCGGGCTCCTCCTCCACGGCTCCGGTCACTTCGTCCTCGGCGACAGCGACACGGCCGGCACGCTGTTGATGCTGGAGGGGATCGGCTTGCTCGGCATCGTCGGCGGGCTGGCCGGCATCGCGATCACCGGCGCGTCCGGGAAGACGGTCACGCCGCTCACCGGGATCACGATCGGCGGCGCGGGCCTCTTCACCACCACGTTCGTCGCGGATCTGTACGGCGTGTTCGGCGTCGCGCCGTCGCGCGCGCAACCGCTCACGCCGATCGAGACGAGCCTCGGCGTCGCCTACGTCTCCGATCGGATCTTCGAGTACGGCGTCTTCAGTACGTGGTCGCTCGATCTCCGCTTCGACGACCTCCGCCTCTCGCCCTCCGCGTGGGTCGCGCTCGACGACGACAACGCGCGCCTCCGCGGCGAAGTCGCGTACCGGGTCGCGGGTGATTCACGCGCCGCGTACCTCGATCTCGTCGGCGCACTCACGCACCACCACTACGGCTCCGAGGGCTTCGCGATCACCACCGGCGAGCTCGCCGTCGCCTCCCGCCTCGGCACCGACTGGCTGATCCCCGCGCTCGCCGGCACCTTCGTCGAAGGCGCGTTCGGTGTCGGCCTCGAAGGCCACCGCTTCTTCGATCTCGCCACGCACTCCGCCACGCTCCTCGTCGGTGGCTTCGCTTTCGGAGCGTACCTGCCCCGCGGCGAAGTCGCGCTCTACTACGACCACCGCCACGACGGCTTCGCCGCCGGCCTCAAGATGGCGGGGCTCGGCAGCGGCGTCGGCGGTCACCTCGGCGCGCGCGGCGAGTGGTTCTTCGGCGACCTCGGCGTCCGCGTCGGCGCCGAGACCGGCTCCGCCCACGTCGTGTCGGCCGCGCTCGTCTACCGAGGTCTGCAATGAAGAAGCGCCTCCTGCTCCTCCTCTTCGCGACGGGCTGCCTCGACGTCGCCGACGGCCGCGCGCTGATCGATCTCGAGGTCGGTCGCGCCGGTGACGCCGCGCTGTCGGTCGAGGTCGAGGACGGCCTCGCGACCGTGCGCGGCATCGCCGGCAATCGCGTCGGACTCTGGGCCAACGCGCCGACCCTCGACGTCACCCTCCAGAGCTCCGCGCCGAACGAGGTCGAGCTCACCATCGAGAACGTCCTCGCCGACGCGCACCTCGAAGGCGGCGAAGCGCTCGAGCGCGAGATCGCGACCGTCGGCCGTTGGCGCGTCGCCGTCGCCGGCCGCACCACCGTCCGCCTCACCACCGACGACGCCGACGATCTCGATCCCTGGCGCTTCGCCGTCTTCGCCGACGTGCAGGAGGCGATCGACGACGTGCAGGACGTCTTCGCCCTCATCGACGCCAACCAACCGCGCTTCGCCCTCATCGCCGGCGACCTCACCGAGCAGGGCACCGAAGAAGAGCTCGAGCGCTTCCAGGCCGAGATGAAGCGGCTCGGCGTCCCCGCCTACGCCACGCTCGGCAACCACGACATCGGCACCACCGACGCGCTCTTCTCGACCTACTTCGGCCGCGGCAGCTCGAGCTTCGTCTTCCGCGGCGTCCGCTTCACCTTCCTCGACTCCGCGAGCGCGATGATCGCGCCCCTCACCGACACGATGCTCGACGACTGGCTCGGCCGCCCGGAGGACCTCCTCCACGTCGCTACGATGCACATCGCGCCGCACGATCCGACGGGCACCCGCAACGGCGCCTTCGCGTCACGCGCCGAGGCCGCCCGCGTCCTCCGCCGCCTCGCCGACGGCGGCGTCGACGCCACCTTCTACGGCCACGTCCACTCGTACTACGCGTTCGACAACGCCGGGATGGCCGCCTTCATCACCGGCGGCGGCGGCGCGATCCCCGAGCGCCTCGACGGAATCGGGCGCCACTTCCTCACCGTCGACGTCGCGCCCCTCCTCGGCGCGCTGCGCACCGGTCTCGTCCGGGTAGACTGAGGCGCATGCCCGTCCGGCTCCACCTCGACCTCGACGCCCCCACGTCGACGGGCCGCTTGATCGGCTGGAACCTCGGGCGCGGCACGCTCTACGGCCCCGAAGGACACCGGTGGCGGACGCCCCTGCGCGTCGCCGCGGTCGAAGCCCTCGCGCGGATCCGCGCGCCGCACGTGCGCCCGTGGATGCGCTTCTCGGGCCTGCAGATCGACGGCTCCTTCGGCAACGACGGCTACCACTTCGATCGCCCCGGCGAGAACGTCTCGCCCGAGCAGTACCTCGGCCTCATGCAGGAGGCCGACGCCGAACCGATCGTCACGCTGAACTTCGCGACCGGGACCGCGGAGGAAGCGCACCGGTACGCGCTGCTCGTCGCGCCCCACGGCGTCACGCGCTTCGAGATCGGGAACGAGTGCTACGGCATCTGGAACACCGGCTACTCGGACGACAGCGCGTACGCGTACGCGCACGCCGGCTCGAAGGACCTCGCGTGGCGCGGCCGCCCCTCCTCGAACGCGGAGGACTTCGGCGCGCGCGCGGAGGCCTACGTCGACGCCGTCCTCGCCGCCGTCCCCGAAGCGCGCTTCTTCGTCCCCCTCACGCAGGCCTCGATGGACGCGTGGGGCGGGGTCGAAGCGTCCACTTCCGCGCTCGCGCCGCTCCTCTCGCGTGACGCCGTCGACGCCGTCGTCGTGCATCAGTACCACGTCGACGAAGCGATGATGTTCGGCCTCGCCGACAAGAACGATCGCGCGTTCATCGTGGCGGGGAGCGAGCGCTACCGACGCGAGTACGAACGCCTCCGGCGCGCGCTCGCGCCGTTCGACGTCGGCGTCGCGATCACCGAGTACCAAGTCGCGGGCGCCTTCGCGCGCGGTCAGTACCGGTGCGGCGACGACGCGATCTCCGGCCTCGGCATCGCGGACATGCTGATCGCCTACGCGCAGCTCGGCATCGAACACGCGTGTCAGCACATGTCGCTCGGCTTCACCGACGCCGGCGATCTCGATCGCGACATCCTCGTCGAGCCCTGGTACCTGCCGCTCACGAACGACGGCGCGCCGCGCCCTTCCCTCCGCGCGACCTCGCTCATCGCGGACGCGCTGCGCCCCGAGACGATCCCCATGCAGATCGAAGGCGGCGCGACGATGACGCTCACCGTCGGTGAAGAGACGATCGCCGCGCCGTCGCTCCACGCTGTCGGATTCCGCGGCGACGACACCACGGTCGTCGTCCTCAACCGCGGCGACGCGACCGAAGTCGAGCTCCCGAGCGCGCTCGCGTCCGCGCGGACCTTCGGCGCCGACACCAACGCGACCGAAGCGCTGTCGTTCGAAGGGCGCCGCGTCACGCTCCCGCGCGAGACCGTCACCGCGCTGACGCTCGAGTGAACCGCGTCAATCGTTGACCGCGCCCGCGCCGATCCACGCCTCGACGAGCCCGAGGTCCGCGGCGGAGAGCTGCGCGCCGCCCATGGGCATCGCGGCGCCGCAGAGGTTCGTCCCGGAGAGCTTGCGGTACAGGACACTCGCTTGCGCGTCGCCGCTCACCACTCGTGTGTTGCCGTCGCAGGGCCCGCCCGATGTGGCGGGGACGTCCACGAGCGCCGCGTGAGCCGCGGCCGCGTCGGGCATCACGAGCCCGCCCGCGCCCGAGACGTGGCAGCTACAGTTCGGCGTGATGACCTCTTGGTAGACCCGCGCGAACGTCGGGTCCCCGATCGTCGGGTTCGGGTCCGCGGGCCCGGCGGGCTCGGCGCCTCCGCCGCACGCGGCGAGGGCGAACAGGAGGCAGGAGGCAACGAGGTTCGTCTTGCTCATGCCTTCTCTTGTGTCTTCGAAGGCTCGAGTGGCTCTACGGGATCGGTATGGCGGCGATAGGCGTCGCCTATGCCTCGCGCGGCCAGCGTGTCGCGTGGAGCGCGGCCATCGCGATGAAGACCAGTGAGAAGAGCCCGAACGGCACCATGCCGGCTACGAACAGGACACCGGTCGCGAAGACGAACGTCGAGAAGAGCACCCACGCGCCGACGCGGGTCGTGCGCTTCGGGATCAGCAGCACGGCGCCCGCGAGCTGGACCGCGCCGAGCGCGATCGTCGCCGCGTCCGGCACCCCGACGCCCGCGAACAGCGCCATCTCGAACTCCATCTGGAGCAGCTTCACGATCGCGGTGTTGAACGCGAGCAGCGTGAGGAGCACGCGATTGATCCAGAGCCCGATCACAGGAACGCGACCTCCAGCCGACGAATGCGGCCCGACTCCACCGTGCAGACGTCGCGCCCCTTCACCGGCGCCTCGAACACGGGCGAGCGACACGTCCACTCGCTCTTCACCACCGCGCCGTCGACGTCGATGCGATTCACTTCGAGCGTCATGTCCGGCGGCGCGTCCTTCCAGCTCGCGGTGAAGCACGCCTCGATCGCCGCGCGTCCCTCGTGCGTCCGCGTCTCGCCGGTGAACGGCTCGACGTAGACCGCGTCGTCGGCGAAGAGCGCGAAGAGCTCCTGAGCCGCCGCGGGGCCGCGCTGCATCGCCGCGAAGTAGCGCTGGACCGTGTCGATCGGGTTCATCGACGCGCGACCGTAGTGGACGCCCCGGGGCCCCTCAATCCATCCTTGGATGGATGCGCCTCGACGACGCCGCGCTCGAACGCCTGCGCGCCGCGCTCGCCGCGGTGAAGCAGAGCGAGGGCCGCCGCGTCCCGCGCGAAGCGCTCGTCGGGCTCTCGGACGCGCTCCCGCCCGGCGTCGGTCTCACGATCGACTTCGACGCGGCGGAGGCGCTCGGGCAACCCGTCGTGATCCTCCGCCCCGAGGATCGCGAAGACCCCTGCTTCGCCGCGCTCACCCCGCGCGAGCGCGAGGTCGCCGGCCTCGTCGCGACCGGCCTCAGGAACCGCGACATCGCGATCGCCCTGGGCATCTCGGTCGCGACGGTGAAGGACCACGTCCACCGCGTCCTCACGAAGTCGGGCCTCGACAGCCGCGCCGCGATCGCCGCCGCGTGGTCCTGACGGAATCGGGACATTCGTCTCAGGCGGGCCGGTCCGGGCGCCTGGTAGGACCGCAACCTACCTCGCGCCGGCCCCGATAACCTGGTCATGCGCCCGAAGGATCGCACCTCGTCGTGACGCGAATGACCGCCGTCGATCGTTCGCCCCCGGTCGCGCTCGACCCCGCGCCGCAGTCGAATCGGGTCTCGGTCCCGCAGCTGCTCGCGTTGACGGCGTCGGCGGGGCTCGCCGGAGCCTTCGCGCCCGACGCGGTGATGGACTTCGCGAACTACCTCGGCAACGTCGTCGCGCCGTCGGCGCCGCTCGCGAAGGCCCACCTCCCGGCCGACTTCAAGGCGAACGCGGCGCTCGGTACGGTCGGCGTCTTCAACACGCTGTGGTTCCTCGGCGTGATCCTCCACCGCGGCAAGAACCCGCAGCACGGCGCGCCGCTCGAGTAACGCTTCAGTCGACCTCGAAGTCGACGAAGCCGGCGGGCGGATCTTCACCGTCCTCGTTCGAGCTCTTCGAAGACGACGACTTCGACTTCGTCCGGCGGCGACGCTTCTTCTTCTTCGTCACCTTCACCTCGGGTTCGGGCTCCGGGGCCGCGGCCTCTTCGACGGCATCTGCGTCGGGCACCTCGACCGAGGGCGCCGCGAGCGGGATCGGCGGCGGGTCCTCGATGATCGCCTCGACGGTCGTGTCCTCGTCTGGCTCCTGCGAGAAGAACGCGCCGGCCGCGATCGCGAGCGCGAGTGACAACAACAACACCCCGAGGAAACGCACCGGCGTCGTCGACGCGAATGTCCCCGTGCTGGTGCTCGGCGCGAACGCAGCGACGGGCTCCGATATCTCCGAAGTCGCGGGGCCGATCGCAGGCACCGAGGCCGGCGTCGAGACGGAGAGCCGCGTGGGGTTCGGCGTGAAGTTGAGGAGCTGATCGATCTGCATCCGCACCGACACCGCCGACTCGGGGCGGTGCGCGGGATCCTTCGCGATCAGGCTCATCAGGAACGCCTCGATCGGCGGCGAGACGGTCCCGGGCGGGCACGCGCGCGACAGCGGCGCGGGCGGCTCCTGCACGTGCATCAACAACAGCGCGAGCGGCTCGTCGGAGACGAACGGCGTGCGCCCCGCGATGCACTTGTAGGCGATCGTCCCGAGGCTGTAGAGGTCGCTCCGCGCGTCGGCGCCGCGGCCCTGCGCCTGCTCCGGCGACATGTACGCGGGCGTCCCGAACACCGTGCCGGTCGCGGTCTGCGAGCCCTTGCCGAGCTTCGCGATGCCGAAGTCGAGGACGCGCACGATCGCGTCGCCGCCCACCTCTTCGATGAAGATGTTCTCCGGCTTGAGGTCGCGGTGGATGATGCCCTTCTCGTGCGCCTCGGCGAGCGAGTCACAGACCTGACGCATCACGCCGAGCGTCCACTCGGGGGACTTGCGCTCGCGGGTCAGCACGGTCTCGAGGGAGACGCCGGTGAGGAACTCCGTGACGAGGTAGGGGCGGCCGTCGCCGAGCTTGCCGAAGTCGATCAGCTTGAGCGTGTTGGGGTGCCGAAGCTGCGAGATGATGTGCGCCTCGTTCTCGAAGCGACGGACCATCTCGGGGTTCTGCAGCGCGAGCGCGTTGACGATCTTCACGGCGACGTCGCGCCCGATGTTCGTCTGGACCGCGCGATAGACCGTGCCCATCCCGCCGGCGCCGACGCGCTCTTCGACGCGGTAGCGGCCGTCGATCACGGTGCCGAGCATCGGGTCTTGCCCCTCCCCGCTGAGCTCGAGGGTGCTGCCGTCGTGCGGGCACCGGCGCAGACCGGCCGCGAACGCGCGTGAGCATTTGGGACAGACGAGCATGCCGTTGGGCCGACGAACCCCGTGGTCGGTCGGGCGACCCGCGAGATCCTCACTGATGGCTCCCCCGTAGGACAAGGCTGCACCTGGTTCCTACGAGCGATTCGACGCGATCTTCCTCGACCTCCGCCCATCGGCCGAGCGCTCGAGAAGATCACCTCGAATCGGATGCAGTTTGGCTTTCTCGCGCGTATAAACGCCCACGTGGGACGCTCGGGGCGCATCCTGGGTCTGGCCGTGATCGCGATCATGCTGATCACTGCGCCGGCCCCCGTCGAGGCCAAGAAGCGGCGGCTGTCGCCCCAGAAGCAGGCCCAGAAGGAGAAGCGCCGCGCCTTCAAGCTGTTCCGCAAGGGGAAGTACGAGGAGGGGATCGAGGCGATGGAGAGCGCCTACCGGCTCGTCCCGCACCCCGGCTTCCTGCTGAACATCGCGGTCGCGTTCGACCAGTGGGGCGACCACTGCAAGGACAGCCTCGTAGCGTTCGACCGCTTCTTCGAGGTGTGCGGCGGCGACTGCAAGATGCTGCGCGCGGCCAAGAAGCGCCACGGTCAGGTCCAGGCCGCATGCCTCGGCGAGGTCGCGGTCTTCACGCACCCCGCGGGCGCGGCGGTCGAGGTCGACGGATCGTTCGCCGGCGAGGCGCCGGTGACTGCGCCGCTGCCGCCCGGGAAGCACGTGGTGGTCGCGCGGCTCGGTGGGCACGAGGCGCGCACGGAGTCGTTCGAGATCACGCCGGGCGCGACGACCAAGCTCAACCTCGCGCTCGAACCCGAAGCGGCAGCGCCGCCGCCGCCGCCTCCGCCCCCGCCTCCCCCGGACAGCGTGATCACCACGCCGCGGCCACCGCCGGACGACAGCATCAACCCTTGGCCCTACGTCTCGTTCGGGGTCGGCGCCGCGGGGCTCGGCGTCGGGGTCATCTACACGTTCGCGACGTTCGCCGCGCTCGACGCCGAAGAGGCCGCCCGGATCGAGCGCAACACCAAGGCCGAGGTCCAACGCCTCCAGCGCGACGCGACCAGCAAGGCCGTCATCGCCAACGTCGGGTACGGCATCGCCGCCGTCGGGCTCACCGCCGGCGTCCTGATGCTGATCCTCGACGACGACGAAGACGATGAATCCGAGCCCGTCGTGTCGTGGGGCGTCGGCCCGAACGGCATCGGCATCGCGGGGACCTTCTGAAGTGCGCTACCTGATCCCGCTCACCGCGCTCGCCGCGACCGCGTGCCTCCCGAGCTTCCCCGACGACGAGTGCTACGCCGACGTCGACTGCCCGTCGGAGCTCGTCTGCAGCGCGGACCGACGCTGCATCATGATCTCCAACCGCGACGGCGGCACGTTGGACGCCGGCTCGCGCGACGGCGGCCGCCGCGACGCCGGCGACGACGAGCGCGACGGCGGTCCAGAGCGCGACGCGGGCCCCGAGCGTGACGCCGGACCCGAACGCGACGCCGGACCGGTCGACGGCGGCTTCGATCTGCGCGCGACGCCGACCTCGCTGAGCTACGGGTCGCGCGTCATCGGCTGCCCGGCGACCACCCAACGCGTCACCCTCGAGAACCGCGGCGCGATGTCCGCGCGCATCGACGCCATCCAACTCACGAACGGCACCTCGTCCGAGTACACGTTCATGGCGCCGCCCGCGCCGTTCAATCTGCCGTCGCAACAAGCGCGCACGATCGACGTGACGTACGCGCCGACGAACGTCGGCATGGACGAGGGAGCGCTGCAGATCGCGTTCGCGAACTCGATGGGGCGCGTGGAAGTGCAGCTGTCGGCGGCGGGTCAGACGGAGGCGGAGGTCACCGAGACGTTCACCGCGACGGTCGGTCCGATCGACGTGTTGTTCGTCGTCGACTCGGCTTCGATCATGGCGACGCCGCAGTCGATCCTCGCGGACCAGATGGTGTTCACGCTGCTGTTCCTCGACGCCGACGGTTGGGACTACCGAATCGCGGTGACGACGATGGACACCTCCCCGACCGGCGCGCGGGGCGCGTTCGTCGGGACGCCGAAGATCATCACGCCGACCACGCCGAACCGTCAGCAGCGGCTCGAGGCGAACGTCCAGGTCGGGACGACGGGCCCGACGCAGCGCCGCGGCTTCCAGGCGGTGGAGCTCGCGCTGTCGAGCCCGCTGCTCGAGGGCGCGAACGCGGGCTTCCTGCGCGACGAAGCGCCGCTGCTGTTGATCTACTTCAGCGGCGACGACGACCTGTCGACCTCGAACGTGAACGCGCACCTCACGTTCCTGCAGGCGCTCAAGGCCGGGACGAACCAGCCGGTGGTCGCCAACGCCGTTACGCCCACTTCGTTCGCGTGTACGCTCGACGGCGGCGGGACGGGGTACGAGGGCACGGACTTCGTCGACCTCACCGCGGCGACGTCGGGCGCGCTGTCCAACATGTGCAGCAGCGACTGGGACGACGCGACTACAGAGTTCCCGCCGCCCACCGTTCGCCGCACCTACCGCCTCCAGGACATGCCCATGGGTAACATGGTGACCGTGGAGGTGGACGGCACCGCGGTCCCCTCCAACGGCGGCGCGAACTGGTCGTACGATCCCGTGAACAACGAGGTCGTGTTCACCGAAGCGGGCGCGCCCGCGGTCGGGGCGACGGTCGAGATCACGTATCGCCCCGTCTGCTGAAACAGGCGACGCGACGTCGTGACTTGCCGGTCGAGCGGCCCTACACTGCTCGGCGTGACGGCCAAGCCGTACGACTCGGATCCGCTGAGCGACCTGTCGGTCGACAAGGACACCCGACTCGTCATCAACGCCGACGGGGAGTTGGTCCTCGCGCCGTCGATGCGCCCGTCCCCGGCGCCGTCTCTCACCGACGACCTCGAGATCGCGCCGCCCGATGACGCGGACGACAACCCGTCGCTCCTCGCCGACGAAGGCGAGCTGGGGCCGATGGAGGAGGGCCTGGTCGTCGCGCGCGCGCCCGCGGCGCCGGCCGAGCCCGCGCCCGGCCCGCCGACGTTGGCGCCCTTCCGCGCCGAACCCGCCGCGCCCCGACCCACCGCGAACGCCGCGCCCCCCACCTCGGATCTGGAGGTCCCGGCCCCGCGCCCGAAGGCTCCGCCGCCGCCGCCCGAGGCTTCGAACCGCCCGAGCGCGAACGCCGCTCCGCTGACCCAGGCCCGGATCGACGACCTCACGCCCGAGCCGCCGCCGCCCCCGCCGCTCGACGACGCGTTCCTCGTCGAAGCGCCCGTCGAAGACGAGCCGATGCCGCTCCCGGACGACGCGTTCGAGGCGCCAACGGAGCGCCCCGATCCGAGCTACGGCGCGCCGCCCGTCGCCCCGGCCCCGTCGGTCGACGCGACGTGGGCCTCACCGACCGCCGACGATCTCGCGCTCGACCCGCCGGACGACGAGGACTTCGATCTCGAGCTCGACGACGGTTGGTCGGACCCGGAGGCCTCCGACGAGCTGCTCCTCACGGAGGACGACGTGGTGTCGAGCCGCTCGTCGCCCGCGGCGGACGCGCCGTTCGCTTCGCTGCTCGCGTCGGCCCAACCCACGGAGCGCCCCGGCAAGCTCCCGCCGTTCCCTCCGCCGGCCGGCACGCCCGCGCACGGCACCGCGATGCCGGACCTCGATCGCCCGCCCACGAAGCCGAGTGATCCGTTCGTCGGTTCGGACGCGGAGACGCCGGCCGTCCCCACCCCCGACCTGCGTCGACACGAGGAGCTGATGCCGGTCGCGAGCGATCTCGTACACAGCCCTTCGAAGATCGAGGCGACCGTGTCGCCGCTGGAGGGCGCGGCGCCCGCCGAGCCGAAGCCGAGGCGCGCGCCCGCGCGGCGCCCGTCGTTCTCGGGGCGGAAGATCCGAGAGAAGTCGCGCTCCGATCACGTCGGCTCGCGCGTGCAGAGCTCGGACATCCCGGACAACCGCGCCGAGCCGTACTTCGCGCGCGGCCTCGAGGCGCTGGAGGCGGGGGATCTGCAGAGCGCCGAGCGGGATCTCGCGATCGCGATGACCTACGCCCCGAGCAACGAGCGCTACCGCGCCGCGTTCGCGGAGCTGAAGCGGCGCAAGGGCCGCTGAGCCTCATTCCATTCAGAAGATCGTCGCGAGGAACGACTCGAGCTTCGCCCAGGACTTCATGTCCGCGTCCTTGTCGTACGCGAGCGGCAGCCCGAACTTCTCACCCTTCTCCGTGGCGCCCGGGTTCGTGAAGGCGTGCTTCGCGCCCTCGTAGTTGATCAGCTCGTAGCTGACGCCGGCCGCCTTCATCTCCTCCTCGAACGCGGTGACCTGCTCCGGCGGCACGAACGGATCCGCGGCGCCGTTGAGGACGAGGACCTTGCCCTTCACGTCGCCCGCCTTCGCCTTCATCGGCCCGGTGAGCGCGCCGGGGTGGAACGCCGCGACGCCTTCGAGTGACGCGCCCGCGCGCGCCATGTTCAACACCACGGCGCCGCCGAAGCAGTAGCCGATCGCGGCGGTCTGGTTCGGGTCGGTCGTCTCGTGCTGCGTGAGGAGATCCTGCGCCGCGCGGAAGCGCGCCTGCATCGCCTCCGCGTTGCCCATGACCTCCATCATGAACTTCTTCGCGTCCTCCGGGTGCTCGGCCTTCTTGCCGTCGCCGTACATGTCGAGCGCGAAGCCCGTGTAGCCGAGCTCCGCGAGCATCTTGGCGCGCTTGCGCGCGTAGTCGTTGTGGCCCCACCACTCGTGGACGACGAGCACGCCGGGGCGCGGGCCTTCCTTCGACGCGTCCCACGCGAAGAAGCCCTTCAGCTTCACGCCGTTCACGTCGTACTCGACCTCTTCGGTCTCGATCTTCATCGCGGAGGACGACATCGCGTCCTTCTTCTCGCCGGCCGGCTGAGAGCTGCCGCCGGACTCGCCGCTCTTGCTCGAAGCGCAGGCGGTCATCAGGAGTGCGCCGGTGACGGCGACGAACGTCTTCTTCATCGACGCCGGTGCTAACAAGACCCGAGGCCGCGAGGAAGCCCCGCGCGAAGACGCGCCAAACCTAGCCGTCGCGCCGGAAGTCCCCGCGCTGACCGCCGGACTTCTCGAGGAGGCGGATCCGCTCGATCGTAGCGCCGCGCTCGTAGCGCTTGATCATGTCGTAGAGCGACAGCGCCGCCACGGACGCGGACGTGAGCGCCTCCATCTCCACGCCGGTCCGGCCCCGGGTCTCGACGCGGGAGACGATTTGGACGCCGTCGTCCCGGACGTCCACGTCGACCGCGACGCGGGTGATCGCGAGCGGGTGCGCGAGCGGGATGAGATCCGAAGTCTTCTTGCTCGCCGAGATCCCGGCAATTCGTGCGACCGCGAGCGCGTCGCCCTTCTTCACGCGCCCCTCGCGGAGGAGCGCGATCGTGTCGGGCGCGAGGCGGACGAACGCCTCGGCGACGGCGACCCGGTGGGTCTCTTCCTTGTCGCCGACGTCCACCATGTGGGCGGCGCCCTTGTCGTCGAGGTGCGGTAGCTCGTCGCTCATGGTCGATTCGCGTACGGCTCGAAGCGCGCGTTCGACGCTCGGCGAGCGTTGAGCGCCACGAGCTCGTCCCGCGTGTACGCAAACGGGCTGTCCTCCGGAAGGACTTTCTTGATGAACTCCACGATGGTCACGCGCGCCATCTTCCCGTGCGTCACGACGGACTCCGCGCCCTCCTCGGCGCAGTCGTCCCAGAGCTGAAAGATCGTGCGGCGCTTCGCCTCGGCGGTGAGCGCCGGGTCCTGCCAGATCGACTCGAGGTCACCGCGCAGCGCGTAGAGCGTCTGGTCGAGGCGCTCCTCGCACGCCTCTGCGCTCATCGCGAGGCGCTGCTCGCGCGTGTCGTCGAGCAGCCGGAGCTTCGCGGCCGAGTAGGCGTCGTCGCCGCCGAGCATCATCACCGTGTCAGTGACGTCGAACCAGAAGCCGAGCCCCGTGTAGCCCGCGATGTGATCTTCGAACTCGACCGTGCCGTCGTGCTCGATCGTCCCGGTAAACGACTGGTGCTTCGACACGAACCCACCGCCGGCCTTCGGCTTCAGGCGCGTGTCGGGCGCGGGCGGTGGAGGCGGAGGGAGGATCAGCGGCGCATCGAGCACGGTCGGCGGCGCGAGACGCGGCGCGAGCTCGGCGACCGCGTCGTCTTCGGCGGGGCGCGGGCCGATGAACCCACTCGACCCGCTCGATCCTTCCGAGCCGTCCGCCCCGGAGGGACCGCTGCCTCCGACCGGGACGCGACCGTCGCGAGCCGTGGCGCCCGCGGCGCGTTCGTCCTGCGCCGAAGAAGCGCGCACGTCGCGCGCGGGCGACGCGCGGCCCCGCTTCGGGATCGAAACGTCCCGCGCGCGGGCGACCCGTGGTCGCGGCTCCGCCCGCGGCGGCGCGTCACGCGCAGCGACCGCGGCGGGCTCGCTCGAGGGCGGCGCCTCCGGCGTGACCTCGCGGACCGTGAAGCGAATGGTCTCGGACGTGGGGCTCCGGCGCGGCGGAGGCGGCTCGTTCGACACGGCCGCGAGGGCCAGGATCAGGTGAACGCCAACGGAGACGCCCGCACCGATCCACCACCCGCGCATCACGGATCACGATAGAGGATCATGACCGGATCCCCCAACCTCGACCGACGGCGAACGCAGGGAGGTGAGCGCGACCACCCGCGCCTCAAGAGGCGTCAGGCACTTCGCTCGGGCAGCGCAGGATGAACCAGGCCCCGAACACGATCACCGCACCCACGCCCGAGCGAAGTGCCTGACGCC
>JAUHYN010001060.1 GCA_030426505.1 bacterium
GACACGGGCGTCGACCTGATGCGTGGGCGACCGGACCTCACCGCGCTCGCGTTCGACCGGCTCGAAGCCGAGGCGTGCGCCGCCGAAGGCGCCCCCGCGCCCAGCTCGGCGATGTTCGACGCCCCGATGCGGATGCTCGAGGAGCCCTCGATGGCCCCGCGGGCCTCGCGCTCGATGCTCTCGCTCGGCGTGGGCGGCGCGGCGCCACGAAAGAAGCTGCGTGCGCCAGATGCGCCGCGCCGCGCGCCGGTGGAGCCGGAGGTGGTCCTCGCGCGGAGGCTCCTCGACTACTCGAGCCTGTACCTCGCCGGCGTGGATCACGCGCGGCGCGGACAGCTCGTCTCGGAGGACCGCTACGACCGCTACCGCCGCGTGCTGATCGCGCAGCGCCTCGAGGTCCGCTTCGACCTGATGCAGACGATCGAGATCGCCGAGCGCGACGCGATCGCCTGCGAGCTGCACGGCCCCGCGCCCCGCCACGTGTTCGCGGCGACGAGCGACGGCTTCGACTACGCCTACGACGCGATCGGCGAGAGCGACGTCCCGTCGAACGGGCACGACCACAGCGTCCCGCTCGCCGTGCGGTCCGCCCGCGGCGCGCCGAAGTACGTGGTCGTCCCGCGCGCGTCGCGCGACGTGTTCCGCGAGGTCCACCTCGAGAACCCGCTCGCCGCGCCGCTGCTCGCGGGGCCGGTCGACGTCTACGTCGACGACGCCTACCTCTCCACCGTCGACCTCGCGACGTGCGCGCCGCGAGGCGAGGTCCGCATCGGGCTCGGCGTGGAGCAGGCGATCAAGGTCTCGCGCAACACGCGCTTCGCCGAGCACACCACCGGGCTGATCCGCGGCTCGCGCGACCTCCACCACGAGGTCCGCATCGACGTCACGAACCACCTGCCCCGCGCGGCGACCATCGAGGTGCGCGAGCGCCTCCCCGTCGCCGAGGAGCGCGACGACGACGTGAAGGTCTCCGTGGACCGCGTCGCGCCGCGGTGGGCGCCCCACGAGCCGAAGGACGCGCTCCTCCGCGGCGGCCACCAGTGGACCGTCGAAGTCGCGCCAGGCGCCGAGCAAACGCTCGAGCTCGACTACACGATCCGAATCAAGGCCGGCGAAGAGCTCGTCGGCGGGAACAACCGGGAGATCCAGTCATGAACCACCGCATCGAAGTCGAAGCCCCCGTCGTCGCCGTCACCCTCCACGAGGATCGCGCGCACGTGACCCGCTCGGGTCGCGTGTCGCTCCCCGCGGGCCGATCCACGTTGCGCGTGGAAGGCCTCGCGCCGGTCCTCGCCGACAAGACGCTCACCGCGAAGCTTGCGGGAGGCGTCGTGTTGCTCGCGAACGTCGAGCGCCGGGTCGTCGTCGACGACGCGGATCGCTCGGAGCGGGAGCGCGCGCTCGAGGCCGAGTGCGAGCGCCAAGGGCGCGAGGTGAAGATCCACGACGGCGTGATCGCCCGCCTCGTCGCGCGGCAGCGCTCGCTGGAGACGATGGAAGCGCTCGAGCTCGACGAGCTCGTGCAGGACGTGGCCTGGGATCGGCTCGATCCCGAAGAGGTCGACCAGGCGCTCGAGCGCCTCGACGCCGCGGGCCGCGCGCTGATCGTCGAGCTCGCCGAGGCCCACCGCGTCCGGCGCCAGCACGAGAAGACCACGGCGGATCTCGAGGCGCAGCGCGCGGCGCTCGCGACGCCCTCCTCCACGCGCCGCGCTTCGGCGACGATTCGCGTGGACGCCGAGGCCGCGGGCGAGGCCACGCTCACGATCGAGTACGTGGTGCCGGCGGCCTGCTGGCGCCCGCACCACCGGGCGGTGATGACGCCCCGCGGCGCGATCGCGTGGTCGATGGACGCGAGCGTCTGGCAGAACACGGGCGAGGACTGGGACGACGTCGCGCTCGCGTTCTCCACCGAGCGCCCCTCGCTCGGCTCGGCGCCGCCGCCGCTGTCGTCCGACGTCGTCCGCGCGATCAAGAAGGGCCCGGAGATCGTCGAGACGCGGGAGCAGTCGGTCGAGACCGCGGGCCTCGGGCGCCGCGCGACGAAGGAGCTCGACGACGTCCCGGGCATCGACGACGGCGGCGATCCGATGCGCATCCGCGCCGCCGCGCGCGCGACGGTCCCGAGCGACGGCCGCCCGCACCGCGTCCCGGTCGACGCCTTCGAGAGCGAGGCCGACGCGTCGCTCGTCCTCATGGGCGAGCTCGTCCCCGCGGTCATCCTGAAGACGCGCCTCGCCAACGCGGGCGCCTACCCGCTCCTCCCGGGGCCGGTGGATCTCGTGCAGGACAGCGGCCTCGTGGGCCGGACCTCGATCGCGTACGTCGCGCGGGACGAGGCGTTCGAGCTGGGCTGGGGCCCCGACCCGGAGCTGCGCGTCGCGCGCGAGGTCCGCACGCTCGAAGACGAAAAGCGCGTGCTGAGCCGGTGGACGAAGACGCCGTACGTGGTCGAGGTCCACGTGAGCAACATCGGCACCGCGCCGAAGCGCGTGGAGGTCACGGAGCGCGTGATCGTGTCGGAGGTGGAGAAGGTGAAGGTGAGCGTGCTGCCCGCGAAGACCACGGACCGCGCCGCGCCGGACGCCGACGGCTTCGTGCGGTGGACGTTGGATCTACCGGGCGCGTCGCGCCGGAAGGTGCGGCTCGCATACGTGATCGAGCAACACGACGCGGTGGTCTCGGTGGCCCGCGCGTCCTGAGGATGCTCGCAGCTCGCAGCCCGCAGCTCGCAGCCCGCAGTCTCCAGCTTCCAGTGGACAGCAAGATCGCTCCTGCGACGCTCCGGCGCCGATCGCTCGCACCGAGAGGCTGGCCGCTGACGGCGGAGCGCTGAAAGCGAGATCCGGCTGTCGGCTGTCGGCTGTCGGCTGTCGGCTGAAAGCTCTCAGGGAGCCCGGAGCGCTTCCGGGTCGACGCGCTTCTTCCCGACCGCCGCGTAGTACACGAAGCCGACGGCGAGGATCGCGGCGAAGATCGCGGCGATCTCGGGGTTGGTCACGATGAACGCGATCAGCGTGAGCACGCTGAGCACGAGCGCGATGATCGGGAAGAACGGGTAGGCGATCGCGCGGTAGGGGCGCTCGAGATCCGGCTCGTTCCGCCGCAGCAGGATCAGGCTGATCATCGACACGATGTAGAGCGACACCGCGCCGAAGCACGCGAGCGTGATGATCTCTCCGGTGCGCCCTGAGAGGATCGCGATGATCCCGAACACGAGGTTCACGAACAGCGCGATGATCGGGGTCTGCGTCTTCGCGTTGACGCGACCGAGGACGACCGGGAGGAAACCGGAGCGCCCCATCTCCATCGTGGCGCGACCGGCCGCGAGGATGATGCCGTGGAAGGACGCGATCAGGCCGAGCAACCCGATCCCGAGGAGCATCG
>JAUHYN010001061.1 GCA_030426505.1 bacterium
ACCTCTGGGCCCGGCAGTGGGCCGCGCGGCCATCCGGTCACGGGCGCCTCGAGGTGGCCGGCCGCCCGGACGCCGATCGCGCCCCGCGCGCCGCGCTGGCCCAGCTGGCGGCCGCGCGCGTGTTGCTGGAGGATCGCGCCGTCGAGCGGGGGGAGGTACGGCGTCCCGAGGAGCGGCGTGAGGACCGAGAGGCAGCCGCCGATCAGCGGGCCCTCGACCGCGCCCTCTACGATCGTTCGGTCCGCACCGACCGTGCGCGCCCAGCGCCCCGCGAGCGCGTCGGCGAGCGCGGTGTGATCGCGTGCGCCGAGATCGCCGAGCTGCGTGACGACGGGGCCGTGGTACGAGACGAGGCCGCCACGCTGAGCGACGGCGTGGAGCGCGCTCAGATCCGAGAAGCCGACGATCGGTTTACCGGCGGCGGCGATGCGCTCCGGATCGAGCTCGGGGAGGAGCCGATGCACGCCGTAGCCGCCGCGCGCCGCGATGAGCGCGTCGATCGAGTCGTCTTCGAGGAGCTCGTAGAGCGCTGCGACGCGCGCCGCGTCGGGCCCGGCGAGGAAGCCGGTCTTCAGGTCGAGCTGCGGGTGACGGACGACCTCGAAACCGAGGCCCTCGAGGATCTGGACCCCGCGCGCGAAGCGTTCGGGATCGAAGGCGCTGGCCGGAGCGAAGACGCCGATGCGTCCGCCTTCGACGAAGCGCGGGGGTTTCATGGAGCGGAGTGTCGCATGGGTTCATCGGCAGAGTGGCCGATGGCGTGGAGAAAAGAGACCCCGGAGAATGACGACCGTCGAAGCTGCCCCTTCTTCAACGTCCGCCACCCCCCGGGGCCAAAACCCAACTGCGAAAGAACGCCAGTAGCCCGAGGGCTTGCACGGGCCGGGGAGGGGTCGGGCGTTTCAACCCTCGGCCACTGGCTCGAACGAACCGGGCCTTGTGGGCCCTTGCGTCGTTCTGTTGAGACAACCCCGGTGCGCGGGGCACTATTCCGCCTCCCCACATCCACACTTCTTCGCGTGACCGCCCGCATGGGGCGGGGCCCCTTCAGGCCTCGGAGGGGCGGACGAGGTGGGCGCGATCGGCGGGGGCAACGGCGCTGAAAACGAGCACTTGCCGACCGCACTCCGCGAGGTGCGCGAGATCGGGCGCAGCCTCGCCGAGGATCGCGGGGGCCGTGCGCGGGAGCGCGCCGAGCGCGACGAGCAGCGCGTCGGGGTCCTGACCGGAGGCCGCCAGCGCGTCTCGGTAGGTCTTCGCCTCGGCGCGCGCGTCCTCGCGGCGCGCGCGGAGCTTGGCGCGCTCTTCCTGCAGTCGCGCGCGCGTCTTCATCTCCTGCGCGGCGCGCCAGCCGTAGAGCGAAAAGCCCACGACCGAGAGCACGACGAGCACCGCGACGAGCACGACGCGCAGCTCGGGATAGAGGAACGCGATCGCGGTGCAGAAGACGCCGAGCCCGCCGACGCCGGTCGCGATCCAGAGCCAGTCCGGGACGACCGAAGCGGTCATGCGATCGTCCACGCCGCGCACGGCCGCGGCGAGCTCGCTGGCGCGTCGCGTCGACTCCAGGAAGCGCCGCGCTTCGGGCGAGACGTCGTTCACGACGCCGTCCGACTCGACCACCGCGAGCGCCGGCGCGACGTCTTCGATGTCTTCGACGCCCGCCGCCGCGGCGACGGCGGAGAAGATCGCGTCGAGCCCTCCGTCGATCACCTCTTCGGGATCCGACCGGTGGATCTCGAGGACCTCCGGGATCGCGCCCGCGCGCCCGCGCGTCATCATGCGCAGGCCGCTCGCCGCGTCGTCGGCGACGGTGAGCGCGATGTCGTCGTGCTGGATTTCGACGCTGACGAACGGCACCCCCGCGGCGTCGCGCTCGGGGCGCGTGAGTGTGTCGCGGACGGCGGCCGCGGTGCCCTCGGGGTCGTCCACGACGATCACCGAGAGCCCCGGGCGGAGCGCGTAGGTCCGCGCGACGGGGCCGTCGCCTTCGACGGTGCCGAGGATCAGTCGTTCGATGCGCACGGCGCCTCCGTCTTCACGAAGTGGGCGAGGTACTCCTGGTTGCCCTTGCTCCCGCGGACCGTCGACGGGACGACGCGCCGCGCCTCGAGCCCGACGCTCGCGGCGTAGGTCGTGACGGCTTCGACGGCGGCGCCCCGCGCGTCGTCGTCCTCCACGATCCCATTCACCAAGACGGACGGCGGCACTTCGTACTGCGGCTTGATCAGCGCGACGACGAAGCCGCCCGCGTCGACGAGGGCCGCCGCCGCGCCGAGCACTTCGGTGAGCGAAACGAGCGAGACGTCGATCGTGACGCCGTCGGGCGTGACGTCGAGGGCTTCGCGCGTGACCGTGCGTGCGTCGGTGCGTTCGAACAGGGTGAGGCGCGCGTCGGTGCGCAGCTTCCAGTCGACGATCCCCTGCGCGAGATCCACGCCGACCACACGCGCGGCGCCGCGCGAGAACAGGCAGTCGGTGAAGCCGCCGGTCGAGAGGCCGAGGTCCACGACGACCGCGCCCGAGACGTCGAGGCCGAACGCGTCGAGTGCGCCGTCGAGTTTGTCGCCCGCGCGGGAGACGAAGCGGCGGTGGTCGTTGACGAGGCGCAGGGACGACGCCGGATCCACCGTCGCGCCGGCCTTCTCGATCTTGCGTTCGCCGCGCTCGGGCTCGGTGATCATCACGCGCCCGGCCATGAGGAGCCCGCGCGCGACGCGGAGATCGTCGGCGAAGCCGCGGTCCACGAGCAGCGCGTCCACGCGCGACTTCTTCGGCTTCATCCCGCGTCGCCGGCGGTGCTCGTCGTGGTGCCGCCGTCGCGGACGAAGATCGGGCCGCTCTTCAACTCGCACTGGCCCTTGAGCTTGTTGCAGTACGCGCGCGCGCCGCAGTCGGCGTTCGTCTCGCAGGCCACTTCGCAGTCGCCCGTGGTGAAGTTGCAGTATTCGCCCTCGTCGCAGTCCGAGCGTGTGGTGCAGGGCGAGCACGCGGCGGCGCCGAGGAAGAGCAGGGCGACGAGCAGGCGCTTCATCGCAGACGCTCCGCCATGCGGTTCGCGACGTGTTCGAGCGGCGCGGCGCGCGGACCGAAGCGCGCGAGCCGCGCGGTCGCGCGCGCGGTGAGTTCGATCGCCTCTTCGCGCGCGGCGGCTTCGCCCACGTGCGGGACGACGCCGTCGCCGTCGAGGATGTCGTCCACGAGCTGGAACGCGAGCCCGATGTCCGCGCCGAACGCCCGCAGCGCGGCGACCTCTTCGTCGGAGCCACCCCCGACGATCGCGCCGAGTGCGACGGACGCCGCGATGAGGCGGCCCGTCTTGCGGCGGTGGATCGTGTACAACTGCGCGCGCGACGCGTCCGCGCCGAGCGCGATGTCGTCCTGTT
>JAUHYN010000033.1 GCA_030426505.1 bacterium
CC
Source organism: bacterium (assembly GCA_030426505.1). Classification (GTDB taxonomy): domain Bacteria; phylum Myxococcota; class Kuafuiibacteriia; order Kuafuiibacteriales; family Kuafuiibacteriaceae; genus JAUHYN01. The sequence goes on from JAUHYN010000033.1 coordinate 3, forward strand.
ACGGGTGGGTGCCGCGCTTCCCCGTCGTGAAGCGCGACGGGGTCGTCGTCGCGGCCGCGCCCGCGTACGTGAAGTTCCACAGCCAGGGCGAGTTCGTGTTCGACCACGCGTGGGCGAACTTCGCCGACCGCGCCGGCTTCCGCTACTACCCGAAGCTCCTCGTCGGCGTGCCGTTCACGCCGGTCACCGGCGCGCGCCTGCTCACGCACCCCGACGAGGATCGCGATCTGTTGCTCGGCGTGCTCGGCGGCGTGCTCGTCGAGATCTGTCGCGCGTTCGAGTTGTCGAGCGTCCACGTGAACTTCGCGCGCGACGACGAGATCGCGGCGCTCGAGCGCGGCGGCTTCCTCGTCCGCCACGGCATCCAGTACCACTGGTACCGCCACGACGACGAAGGCTTCGACGGCTACCTCGCGCGCTTCAAGAGCAAGCGCCGCAACCAGATCAAACGCGAGGTCCGCGAAGCCGAGAGACAGGGCGTCACGATCCGCACCCTCACCGGCGACGAGCTCACGCCGGACCTCGCGCCGACCGCCTTCCGCATCTACCGCTCGACCGTCGACAAGTTGATCTGGGGCCGCCGCTACCTCGACCTCGAAGTGTTCGAGGGCTGGTTCGACACGATGCGCGATCGCCTCGAGCTCGTCGTCGCCGAGCGGGACGAGCGCATCATCGCGGGCGCCGTGAACTTCGCGAAGGGCGACCGTCTCTACGGCCGCTACTGGGGGTGCTTCGAGGAGCTGAAGCACCTGCACTTCAACGTCTGCTACTACCACGGCGTCCAGCGCGCCTTCGAACGCGGCTACCGAGTGTTCGAGCCCGGCGCTGGCGGTGAACACAAGCTCGTCCGCGGCTTCGAACCGACGATCATGAAGAGCGCCCACCTGATCCGCGAACCCGCCTTCCACGACGCGATCGCATCGTACCTGGAGTCGGAGCGGGCCGCCGTGGCACGCGAGCGCGAGATGATGCTCGAAGAGCTCGGTCGATAGACCCAACCCCCCGCTTCCGAAGTAGCATGCGGGGTGATGCCCAAACGGACGCTCCAGCTCGTCGGCCTGCTCGCGTGGTGCCTCGTGTCCACGACCTTCGGCGCGCGCGAGGCAGGCTCGTGCTCGCTCGCGGAGTACCGGCAGCCGACCGGGGACATCACCGAGATCGATCTCGACGCGCCGGTCGCCTCCACGCCCGAGCTGCTCGAGTCGGGCGGCGGCGGCTGTGGGGCGCCGGCGTGCGGCGGCGGGAAGTGGGCGGAGTTCGACGTCGAAGCGCTCGGGCTGCAACGCCTCGCGGTGCGCTCGGCCGACGGTGAGATCTGGGCGTACGGCCCGGCCGCGCGCGAGCCGGACGGCACGTTCCGCTTCGCGATCTACGAGTGGGAGCTCCCGAGCTCCCGTCGGATCCAAATCGCTACGCTCACGGCCGACAACGAGCGCGGCGCGTGGGCGTCGCTGACGCTGCCGGCCGAACTGTTCGACTGAACGGCGCCCGTGGTAGACCGCCGGTCGTCATGCAGACGGTCGAACAGCTCCAGCAGGGATGGTCGGCGGCCCCCGGGTCACCGGCGAAGCGCGGCGTCGTGAAGGCGATCGGCGTGCGTCGGGGCAACGAACAACACGAGGTCGCCGAGTCGGTCGAGCTCACCGTCGAGGGCGGACTCCTCGGCGACCGTTGGGCCGCCGGCGAAGATCCGAAGCGGCACTCGCAGCTCACGCTGATGAACGTCACCGTCGCGAACCTGATCGCGCACGTGGGGCGCGCCGGCTACCAGTCCGGTGACAACTTCTTCGTGGAGCTGGACCTCTCCGAAGCCGCGCTCCCCGTCGGCGCGCGCCTGCGCATCGGGACCGCGCTCATCGAAGTGACGCCCGAGCCGCACACCGGCTGCGCGAAGTTCATGGCGCGCTACGGCAAGGACGCCCTGAGGTGGATCAGCGAGAAGGAGAACCGGCCGCTGAGGCTCCGCGGGATCCACGCCGAGGTGATCGAGGCGGGGCGCGTCGCGGTCGGCGACGCGATCGAACTTCAGGGCTGACGTTCGCCGCAGAGGATCATCGTGGTCGGCGGCCAGTCGATCGCGGCGCCGGAGTGCGCATCCGACAGCGCGACCTGGCCCGCCCAGCGGTGCTCGACGATCCACGGGTTGGTGTAGCTGTCGGCCGCGCGCACGGTGAAGCCAGCGTCGGTGAGCGCGGCGGCCCACTGCTCGATGTCCCAGAAGCAGAACGTCTCGTGCATCTCGCTCGCCCAGTTCGCGGTGTAGTCCTTCTTCGTGAGGAACTCGGTGGCGTCGGCGAGCGACAGGCGCGCGACGCCGTCCTTGCGCGAGGACCAGTCGATCGCGATCGTCGTGGGGAGGAAGTCGAGCTCGAAGCGCTCGAGCTTTTCCAGGTTCGCGGCGTCGCACCACAGCGCGACGGGGCGTGACTTGTCGGGCGGCCCGACGACGTCGCGGATCACGAGGCGCCCGCCGGGGCGGGTCTGTTCGAACTTGTGCGCGAGGTAGCCGCGCACGGCGTCTTCGCCGCCGCCGTACGACCACAGCTCGTGGAGCGTGGAGTTGCACAGCGTGGTGTCGATCGACCGCGGGTGGAAGACACGATCGAGGAGGTTGCGCTGGTGGAAGTGGACGTACGTGCCGCCGAAGTCGCCGCGGCGCTGACGCTCGAGGCACTGCGCCATGAACTCACCGCTGATCTCCAGGCCGATGAGATCCGCGTCCGGGAACGCGCGCGCGATCGGGACGAGGAGGGCGCCGTCGCCGCACCCCTCGTCGACGATCTTCCCGTCCGCGAGCCACGGCTTCACGTCCTCGTACTTCATCTCGATCACCGCGGCGTTGCTCATCGCGGTTTGGTACACGGCGTAGTCGCGCGTCTCGGTGAGGCTGCCCGCGTCGTCGAGGAGCGGGTCGCCGTACAGTCGCCCGACGCGGCGCGGGATCTCCGGGAAGTCTTCGAACACCGATCGCGTCGCCTCCGAGAGGTCCGCGACGAGCGCACGATCCTCGGACCACGCCTCACCCGCGGCGCCGAGGCGCGCGAGCACTTCGACCGGCGCGGGGCCGTCGCCCTCCACGTCGACGATCTCGAACCCGCGCGCGCGGTAGAGCGCGGCGACCTCGGCGGTGTTCGTCGCGACGCGGCAGTTGTCGGGCGTGAGGACGAGCTCGCCCTCGGTCTGCTCCGCGATGTCCTTGATCGTGTTCTCCGCGAAGCGGTCGGTGGGCGGGTAGTGCGGCACGCCGACGATGCGGTGATCGAGGCCCGCCGCGCGCGCGAGGCGGTCGGCGCCGATCGCGCGCACGAAGAACGGGATCGGGTTGTAGCGAGCGTGTGCGCGGTTGGCCGACGTCACGGCGAAGACCACGCGCTCGCCGCGAAACGACGCGAGGCGCCGGGCCTGCGCCGCCGTGAATACGTGGTGACGGCCCGGGACGAGGACGTGGCGACTCATGGCGCGGGCTTCGTACGAGGTGGTGCGATGTGGGTAGGTTCGATCATCTCGCGTCGAGGACTTTACGCGGATGGGCGACGTGAGGCATTCCATGGTTCATGGCCCACACACGTCCTCTCCTCCTCGCTCTCTCCGGACTGTTGATCACCGCCTGCTCGGGCAACGCCGACCGCGGCGACGACACGGACACGAACCCGAACCCGGTCGACGCCAAACTGATCGGCCTCAACCTCGACGTCGGTGGTTTGTCCCACGAGGTCGGCACGCGCATCACCGCGACGGCGGAGGGGTTGTACGACGACAGCTCGACGAAGGACCTGACCGCGGAGGTCACGTGGGGCGTCGGGGACGGCACCCTCCTCGAGGTCGCGGACGGCGTGCCCAACGAGTTCGTCGCGCTCGCCGAGGGCCGCGTGTCGATCACTGCCGGCTACGAGGGCGTCACGAAGACCGTCGAGGTCTCGCTCACGCCGCCGTCGCTCACCGCGCTGAAGCTGTTCCCGGCCGAGGCAGAGATCGGTATGGGCGCGGTCGTCACGCTCGCGGTCGTCGGCGTGTACAGCAACGGCAGCGAGGAGACGGTCACCGACCTCGTGACCTTCGAGACGGACAGCCAGACCGTACTCCGCCCGAGCAACGAGATCGCAGGTCGCATGGTGACGTTCGGGACCGAGGGCACCGCGACGATCACCGCGCGCCTCGGCGCGCAGGTCGCCCGCGGCACGTACACGGTCGGGCCGGCGCGCATCTTCAACCTCGCCGTGACGGCGCCCGCCGAGCGCATCGGCGACACCCCGCTGCAGTTCTCCGCCGAGGCGGCGTGGACGGACTCGCGCGCACGCACGGACGAGACGAACACGGTCACGTGGACCTCATCGGATCCGGCGATCGTCACGATCGACAACACGGGCCTCGCGACGCGCGTCTCCGATGGCGAAGTGATCATCAGCGCGGTCGTCCCGACCACCACGGTCGAGGGCGCGGTTCGCCTCAAGACGCTCGGCGCGAGCGTGTGCGGCGACTACCCCGAGGTCCACGCCGCGGGCATCCGCTACGACGACGTCGCGGCCCCGATGTTCTGGCGCGGCGCGTTCACGGAGGCCGGCGAAGAGGTCGACTTCTTCATGGAGGACCTGCCGTGTGACACGCAGAACTTCCAGACGGTGCTGTTCGTGATCGGCACGGGCTGGTGCCCGTACTGCCCGGCGTTCAAGCAGAACATCGACGCCATGCAGCCGCAGCTCAACGAGGCGGGGATGCGGGTGGTCTACGTCGAGGCCGAGACGGACAGCGGCGCGCCCGCCGGCAACGCCGTCGCGAACTCGATCGTGAACCGCACGCTGTCGGGCTCCACGAACCCGTCGATCCGAATGGGCGACGCGGACGCCGAGGGCGGCGCGTCGCTGCCGTTCCGCGGCATCGTCCAGTACTACCCGTACGCGGTCGTCGTTCGCACTTCGGACATGGAGGTCATCGCGGCCGGTCAGGGCCACAACTTCCTGAACATCGCGAACGACCCGTCCCGCTCGTACGGCTCCAACTGATCAGCCGACGGGCTCGGCCTCTCGGACCGCGCGGCGCGCGCGGTCGAATCCCCGCCACTCACTGACTTCGGCCTGCGGCCACACCGGCAGGTCGAACGTCAGGCGATCGAAGTTCGTGAAGCTCGTCGGGCCCGCGCTCGCGACCGGGATGTTCCCGCGGTTCACCGCCGCGTAGAAGAACCGGTAGTGGAAGAAGGTCTTCTGCACGATCGCGTCGGCTTGCCACGGTGACAGGCCGATCTCGCGCCAGAAGCGCGGCGCGATCGTGAGCGGCAAGCGCTCCGTGATCGCGATGCTCACCTTGCCCACGTCGAGCCGCACGACGCGGCCCGATTCGTTCTCGCACCGCGCGGCGATCACCGCGTGGATCGGGACCTCGGGCTCGCCGGCGCCGGTGTCCACGCCGCGCACGACGAGATCCACCTCGTCGCCGATCGGCGCGTTCCAGCAGGCGTCGACCGCGGCGGCGTCGTGGACGGGGACGTAGACGCGCAGCGTCTGATCCTCCAGCAGCGCGCCGAGCAGGTGCGTGTTCCCGCCGGGCGCGCCGGCGCCGACGACGTCGCAGGTGTCGACGAGGCTGATCGTCCCGGTGCGCTTCGCGAGGCGCTTCTTCTTCACCTCCGCGAGCGCTTCCTTCGCGCTGATGAACGGCGGGAGCGGCTCGTGCCTCAGCGCGAAGACCTGCTCCGCGAGGTCGTCCGCGATCCGATCCGCGAGCGCGGGGTCGTCGTCGGTGGTGACGTGGACGGCCCAGCCGAGGTCCTTCGCGTCGTTGAACGGGTGAACCATGAAGAGGTGGACGCTCACGACGCCGGGCTGACGTTCGAGGCGCTTCATCTTCGAGAACACCGCGCGCATCGGCTTGAGGAAGTCGACCGTGGTGCCGCCGCCGATCAGCATCGGGAGCTTTCGCCACGCGTGCGTCGGAGTGATGTGTCCGCGGAGCGCGCGGATCAATCGCGTCCCCGCGCGGAAGCCGGTCTGGAACAGATCGCGGTGCGGGTTCGTGCGGTACGCGGTGAGGACGGTGAGCGGGTCCGCGATCGACGGCGCGAGGTTGCCGTGGAGATCGAAGCTCGCCCCGACCGGCTTGCCGCCGGTGTGCGTCTTCACGTCGCGGATGAGCACGCCCTCCGGCGCCTCGTCGAGCCCTTCGACCTGCATCGAGCCGTGCAGCGCGAGGTACACGCCGTCCACCTCGCCGATCGCGTCGAGCCGCGCCGCGAGGCGCTCGCGGATCCACGCGAAGCACTCCGCGGTGAGCTTGCCGCTCGGCACGGTCATGAAGCTCACGAGCGGCACCGTCTCGACGTCACCCGCGATGCGCGCCGCCTGCACGAAGCCGGACAGCTCGGCCTCGCGGAGGAAGCCCTCGAGCTCGTGCCCGCGGAGGCGGCACTTCTCGGCGAGCGCCTCCCCCTCGAACGCGTGGAAGTCCTCGAAGCTCTTCTGCGTGGTCGCGAGCGGCGAGAACGCGTTGCCCTCGTGGAAGACGCGCGCGTACGCGATGCGCAGCTTGCGTCCGCCGCGACCGAAGCTCTCGGCGGAGGGCATCACGAGAACAGCTCCCCGAAGAACTTCACGAGGAGCGCCTCGCGGGCCTTGGGCGACGCGGCGTCGAGGAGGCGGTGGATCATCGCCTGCTCGGCGGGGAGCTTGCCGTCGACGATGCCGAGCTCGCGCATCATCATGCCCGCGTCGAGATCGCCGCCGGCGCCTTGCGCCATCATCTCGATCATCTGCACCACCGGCTCGGGGGCTTCGATCGGATCCGGGAGATCGACCGCGGCCTCGCGGAGGTCTGCGAGGAGCGCGCCCACGCGGTGCGTGTTGCTCGCGTCGATGCCGAAGTGGATGTGCGTGGGCGAGCTGCCGAACTTGTACGTCGGTTGGAGGTGCCAGCCCTTCGCGGTCATTCGATCTGCGAGCGTGAAGAGGTCCTTGTCGGCGACGACGGCGATGAGCCCCATCGCGGGATTGCCGACCACGTGCAGGCCGTCGATCGCCTCGACGCCCTCCACGAGCTGCTTCTTCGCCTCGTACATGCGCCCGAAGATCTCGCGGTAGCCCGCGCGGCCGAGGTGGCGCAGCACCGCCCACGCCGCGGCGAGCGACGCGAGCGACTTGCTCCCGAGCGTCGTCGTGTTGATGACCGAGTAGCCGGTCCAGTGGGCGCACGTGAAGTACTGCGCGTCACGGAGTTCGGGCTTTCGGTGCGCGAGGACGCTGATGCCCTTCGGCGCGAACGCGTACTTGTGGAGATCGACCGAGATCGACGTGACGCCGGGGACGGTGAAGTCGAACTCCGGCTGCTCGATTCCGAGCTCACGCTGGAACGGGAGGACCCAGCCGCCGATGCACGCGTCTACGTGGAAGAGGAGGTCGTGCTCGAGCGCGAGCGCGCCGACCTCTTCGATCGGATCGATCACGCCGTGCGCGTAGCTCGGCGCGGACGCCACGAGGAGGATCGTGTTGGCGTTGATCTTCGCGCGCATGTCCTCGACGGACGGGCGCATCGTGTTCGGGTCCACCGCGACGGGGACGAGCTTCACGCCGAGGTAGTGCGCGCCCTTGTGGAAACACGCGTGCGCCGTCTCGGGGACGAGCATCTCGGGCGCGGTCACTTCGGGGCGCGTCTTCCGCGCGTAGTCCCGCGCGGCCTTCACGCTGAGGACGACGCTCTCGGTGCCGCCCGCGGTCGCGGTGCCGACGGCGCCTTCGGGCGCGCGCAGGTGCGAGAGCGCGGCGGCGACCACGTCGTTCTCGAGGCGACGCGCGCTGGGGTAGGCGGTCGGGTCGAGGCCGTTGCCGGTCATGCACTTCGCGAAGGCGCGGCGCGCGACCTCCTTGGCTTCCTTGCCCGCGTCGTAGACGAACGCGAACGCGGAGCCGTCGTTCGGGATGTCGTCCGCGGTCATCGCGTCGAGCTGGGAGAAGATCTCCTCGTCGGACAGGCCCTGCTCCATGAAGACGTCGCTCATCACCCATTCTCCTCGGACCCGCGCATCAGCGGGCTCAGTACGTGGTCCCAAATGAACTCGTGAACGGGCGCGAGATCGCACCCGGTCATGACCCGCTGCACCATGAGACCGTCGACGGTGCTGCGGATGAGGCGGATCAACGACTCGACGTCACACTCGCGCATGCGCCCTTCGTCGATCGCCCGGCGGAGGCGCTGGCGCATGATCTCGCGCTGCGCCTCGAAGGCGAGATTGCCGATCTCGATGAACCGGCTGGAGTGATCGATCCCCGACGCCGCGATCGCCTGACTCAAGAAGACGACGCGCTCCTCGCGGCCGTCGTGGAAGGCGTGGACCGCGCGGACCTGCGCGTGGAGCTGACGGAGCGGGTGATCCTCCGCTTCCATCTGCGCGATCACGAACTGCGCTTGCTCGAACAGCAGCGCCTCGAGCGCGTGCTCCACGATCTCGCGCTTGGTCGGGAAGTAGTACAGGAGCGTCGGCCGCTTGATGCCGAGCTCGTCGGCGAGCGCCTGGTTCGACAGATCCAGCCCGCGCGCCTTCAACACCTCGACCGCCCGGCGGGCGAGGGCGTGGCGCTTGGCGTGATCGACCGGACGTCCCATTTCCTGACATAACGTCAGACTATGTTTGCTGACGAAGTGTCAATGAATTTCGCAGGGGTCGGTCGAAGGCCCGAGATCGGGCCCGCGAGCGGCCGGTCGCGGCCTCAACAGAAATCGGAGCAGGAGTCGTAGTAGCCGCAGCGCTGGCAGCTCAACTTGCAGCGGCGCCTCAGCATCGGGCCGCAGCCGTTCGGGCAGAGGAATGCGTCGCCGGCCTTCGGCGGATCGGGGATCGGCGCCGCGGCCTCCGCGCCGTCCACAGTGCGCTCCGGCGTGGTCTGCGCGTCGTTCGATTCAGCCGAGCTCATCGCGGGTGAGCCTACCAAACCCGCCGGCCCCGAACGAACTCGCGATAGAGTTCCCTACGCGCGATGCGGGTTCGAATCGTCGGGGTCGCCGTCCTCCTGAGCGGCTGCTCTTCGGAGCTCGTCGCGCCGCTCGAGCTCGACGACGCGACCGAGACGGTCGTCTTCCGGCGGGCGGCGTGCGGCGAGGAGCGCGCGACCGTCTTCGTCTCGACGCCCGACCTCCTCGACTTCGACTTCCCGTACTGCCTTGGCCTCGAGGTCGCGCTGCACGAGTACGACGAACTCCCGGCGGCGCTCTGTCTGCCGACGGGGATCTTGGAAGCCGGCGATGGGGCCGGCGTGCTGCCCGTACCGGACCACGCGCGAGAGGGCGCGCTGTCGGCGGAGGGGATCGCGTGGTCCGAGTTGGCCGAGGGCCAGAGCTCGATCGCCGACCCGGTCGTCTCCCCGCCGGACGTCGTCGCGTGCGCCGAGAACGGGCGCTGCTTCGGCGACGCGACCGCTTGCGACTGTCACGTGACCTGCGACGCGCCCGAGGTGTCCGGGAGCAATGCGCCCACGCCGCCGCAGGCCGTGTGCCCCACGGGGTGGACGGTCGACACACCGAGGCTGGGGATCGAAGCGTGCCGGGCGTTCGCGGGCGCGCCCGACTGCACGTTGCCGGAGGTGGCGATCCCGGGCGCGGGCTGCGTGGCGTTGGCGCGCGCGTGTTCGGGCGACGTGTGGCCCGCCGTCACCGCCGATCTCTACGTGTCCGCGGGCGCCGGGGGCCTCGGCACCGTCTCCGATCCGTTCGGCGATCTCGCCATGGCCGTCGACGTCGCCGCGCCGGGCCAGGTCATCGCCGTCGCCGCGGGCCGCTACGTGTTCCCGCCGTTCGTCGACGTGGACGACCTCACGATCGTCGGCGTGTGCCCGGGCGCCGTGACGCTCGAAGTCCAGGGGAGGATCGGCGTTCGCTCGAGTGGATTCGCGCTCCGCGACGTCACGCTGGCGCTCGCGACCGACGTGTTTTCCGTCCAGGAGACCGGCTCCGCCACCTTCTCGGGCGTCGTCGTGGAGGGGCCGAACGAGCTCGACCTCCGGGGCGACACGCTCATCGAGCGCTCGATCTTCCACACCGCCCCGCGCGTGGTGGCGAACGCCGAGGTCCGCGACAGCCGGCTCTTCGCCGGACTCCGTGTCCGCGGCGGGCGCGTCATCACTCAGCGCGTCGCCATCACGAACGATGGCGGCGTCCCCGTCATCGGGATCGACGGCCTGCAAGTCGAGTTGCAACAGACCTGGGTCGCCTCGAGCGAGCGCGCGATCGACGTGACCGTCGGCGGCGCTCTCCACATCGTCGACTCCGAGATCCTCGGCTCGATCCAGGCGTTCACTGACACCGCGACGATCGCGAGCAGCTACGTCGCGCCGGGGCCGGAAGGCGTGACGCTCGGCCGCTGCATCGACGACGTCCAGTCCCGAGTCGCGCTGTCGGACGTCGTCGCGGTCGGCTCGGGCGACGAGGAGCCGACGATCACCATCGGCTGTACCGCGCCGTCGTTGCTCCAACGCATGGCCGTCATCGGAGGCCAAGGCCTCTGGTTCCGGGCCGCGGAGATCGAAGCCGACGACGTCCGCGTCTTCGACTCCGCCGAGAATGGCGTCACGCTGGTCGGCGCGAGCGTCGCCGGGTTTCATCGGCTGCACATCTCGGGCTCGAATCGGGTGGGGCTCGCCGTCGACGACAACCTCCCTGGCGACGGGCTCCAGGGGGGCCTGCTGAGCTTCACGGACGTCGTGGTGGAAGGGAGCGGCGAGGCGGCGGCGCGCTTCGACGACACCAACGTCGTCGTGGTCGAGCGCGGAGCGTTCCTCGACTCCGCGGGCGAAGGGTTCGTCCTCGCGCCGAACTCGGTGGCGCCCTCGCGACTGACCCTCCACAACGTCCGAGTGGACGGGGCCCGGGGCGAGGCGGTGTGCGGGGGGGCGCTCTCGGCGCCGTGCAATGGCGTCGGCATCTACATCTACGCCGAGCTCGGCGTCGGAGACGTCGCGGTCCAGATGGTCGACGTCGAATCCGCGAATGCCACCATGGCGTTCCGCGTCCGAGGCATCGTCGACCTCGCGCTCGACCGCGTCCTCGTGCGGGACAGCGTGATCGGCACGTACGTCAACGCGCCGACCATTCCGCGTCGGCGCTTCGTCACCGGCGTGCGCTACGTCGGCAACGAGACCGCGCTCGAGTTCGTGCAGTGACTCACTCGCCGTAGGCGACGTTCGTGAACATCGCGTCGAACTCCGCGACCGTCATCGTGAAGACGCCGTCGTTCGTCCCGTCCGCCGCGTTCCCGTCGGCGTCGACCGGCTCCGTGCGGCCCCACGGGTTGCGCACCGTGACGGTGTCGTTCGCCTCGTCGTAGCCGATCACGCTGTACGCGTGACCCATCGGGATACCGTCGCGTCGGCTGTCGCCCCACGGCATGTCGCGGTGGATGTGCGCGGTGACGGCTTCGTGGTTCGCGAAAGCGGAGCGCAGTTTGCGGCGCGTCGTGTCGAGCGTGGTGTGACTCAGGAAGTCGACGTCCGATCCGTCGGTGAGGTTCGACACCGCGTTGCCCGGGAGCGCACCGTCGCCGCCGTCGCCCGCCACCGCGGTGTCGCCTTCGAGGCGCCCGTACGCCTTCTCGAGGACGGTCATCCACAGGCCGTTCTCGCCGGCGGTGGAGTAGCGCGCGATCTCGGCGTCGGTCGGCGCGTCGACAGTGATCGGATCTTCGTCGGGGAAGGACACCGTGTACGTGCCGTCGCCGTTGTCGGCGATCATGTCCTCGAGCCGATTCCGGTCCGGGTCGCCGTGGTCCTGCGCGGCGATCGAGCCGGCCGCCGCGTTGAGGTCGCACGTCCCGATGCGCCCCTGACGCATGTGCTCGATCGACGCCTCGCCCACGAACAACTCACGCGAAGTCTCGCGCAGACGACGCTGTCCGTCGCGGTACGCGAACTCGGTCTGACTCACCGTCTCGTCGTCACCGCCGAGGCGGTCGTTGTACTCCGCGAGGTCGCGCAGCGTGACGCCGTCGTTCTCGTCGCCCCACTCGTCGTCCGAGAGCTCTTCGATCTCGTCCTGCCGGTGGTGCAGCGCCGCCGCCGCCGCCGCGTCGCTGCCGGTGTTGTCCGAGTCGTTCACTGCGTCCGCGATCTCGGAGTCCGAGAGGTGGCCGTCGTCATCCGTGTCCCAGTCGTCGAAGTTCGCGATCGCGCGATCCACGAAGCGGTCCTCGCCCTCGACCGGGGCGGGCAGCGGCGCGTCCGACGGACTGCGCGACTCGAACATCGACTGCAACCGGAACTGCTGCTGCGAAGCGCTCGAGTCCGCGAGGTGCCGGCGACGCGCGGAGCTCCGCGTGTCATCCGAGGCGCGCGGCGTGGACGCGGGCGTCTCGGTCTCCTCCGCGGCGGTCTCGACGGGCGCGAGATCTGTCGTGGTGTCGTTCGCCTCGACGTCGGTCGAGCGGTTCGTGGTGGTCGTGGTCTCGGAGCGGGCCGGCGCGATCATCACCTCCAGCCAAACGCACGAAGCGCGCCAAACGCGGCGCGCTCACCGTGGACACGCAGGGTGACAACTCGGGAAGTCGCACCCGGTGACGAACTGTCACCCGCCATCGCGACCTGGCGCAGTCAGTCGATGAGGCTCGTCACGACGCGATTGTGCGCGCCGCGCGCCGCGTCGATGTAGCGGTGGTGATCCACGCGCGCCGCGCGCTCACCCTCGAGCGCGTAGCGGACCTCGTACATCGTGGAGCCATTCCCCGCGTCGAACCGCCGCGAGAAGTGGCCCGGTTCGCGAGGCCGGAAAACGCAGCCGTACGCGGACGGCGCATCGAACGACGCGAGCGTCACACTCGACGTCAGCGCGACGCCGAGCGCGGCGCGGTAGTCCTCGTCGTTCGCGGCGATCGCGCGGTTCGCTTCGGCGATCGCGCGCAAGACGTCTTGCTCCGTGGCTCCCGCGGACAGGTTCGCGTCCAGCGCCTCGATCGATGCGCGCGCGATCCTCGCCTCCGCGTCCGCGTTTGCCGCGATCGCGATCGCGATCAGCGCGCCCGATCCGAAGAACGCCGCGAGGAACGCGCGGTGCGGCCCTCCGCGCGCGAGGCCGAAGATCGCCGAGCCGAGCATCACGGCCATCACCACGAACACGAGCAGCGCCGAGCCCGGCTGCATCACCGCGACGCAGCCGTACGAGGTCGGCGCGAACGACGCGGGCGCGACCAACCCGGGGACATCGGCCCAGCCCCCGAACGTCGTCCCCGCGATCACGACCGCGAGGATCCAAGGGAGGTGCTTCACCGCGCGCGCCGTCGCCGCCACCACCACACCACGCCGATCACCACCACGATCAGATCGATCGGGATCGGGACCACGGTGCGATCGTCCACGATGTCGGGCGGTGGCTTCACGACGTCGGCGCCGCGGTCGGGCGCGAAGAACACGTCGTCGACCCCCGGTCGCGGCGCGCTGTCGTCCGTCCACGCGTGGAGCCACGCGCCCGCGGGGACGACCACGCCCGCGACCGATTCGAGGGCCTTCGGCGCGCGGTACTCGACGCGCCCTGGCCACGCCTTCCCGGCGAGCATCCCGCGCATCGGTTCGGGCGCGACGAAGAACACGCGGAGCCCGCGCGGCCGATCGCCCTCACGTTGCGAAGCCGGTTCGCGGTACGGGTAGAACGGCTCGTCGGTGGAGAAGCTCATGCGAACGGCCGACGTCGCGAGCGCGTCTTCGCCGGGCGCGGCCTTCGCGAGCTTGAACGCAGCGAGCTTCCACTTCTTCGCGACGTACTCCGCGAGCCACGCCTCGAGCTCGGCGCTCTTCGCGAAGCCGTTCTCGGTGAGCCAGTCGGCGAGCGCGCTGGGGTCGTCCGCAGCGAGGACCACCGCGTCGTAGCCGCCCACCCGCTGCGTCTTCAGCACTTCCACGCCGCCCCTCGCGATGGACTGCTCGACGGCCGCGCCCTTGAACATCATGAACGGCGTCGCGAGGAGGGCGAACGGCACCACGTTCAGCCCGGTCCGCACCACGGTCTCGGGGCCGATCGCCGCCTCGAGGCGATCGAAGACCGCGTCGTCCACGGCCTCGAGCTCCGGCACGGAGGGCGTGGGCACGAGGAACCCGAACGCCTCGGCCTCGGTCGCGAACCGCGCGCGCCGGACGAAGTGCTCGGTCTTCGTGGCTGGGTCCCACACGATCACGGCCTGCTCATCGACGATGGCCACCTCGGCGCCCTCGGGCGGAGCGGGCGCGCAGGGCCAGGCCACGCGCGGGGCGGCGATCAGGGCGAGGGCGAGCAGGCGCTTCACGCGCCCATCATGCCCGGGGGTGGCCGCGGTCTCCACATCTGGTGGCGGGGGGCGCGAGCGCGCCCACAGGTTGCGTTTTCTTGCCTTTTGAACCGGAACCAACCGATCCTGACACGACGTGGCTCGCCGCAAACCCACCGCGGCCTCCCAGACGGGAGACCTGTTCGCCCCGCGCCCGGCGCGGGTGGAGCCCGTGGAGCCCGAGCCGCGCGCCCCGACGCCGCCCCCCGCGTCCCCGGCCGAGGTCCCGCTGGAGCCGCCGCCGGCGCAGTCCAAGCGGGAGAGCCTCTACTTCGACGAGCCGTTCCGCGAGTTCGAACACAACGGCGGCGTCCACCTCGCCGACTCGATCCTGTGGTGCGACGCCGACCGCCGCCACGACCTCTGCTTCATCTCGCACGCGCACGCCGACTACATCGGGAAGAACCGACGCATCCTCGCCACCGATCAAACCGTCCGTATCCTCACGCGCGGCACTGGCAAGATCGACTCGCTCACGTCGCCGTACCGGCGCAGCTTCACGCTCGGCCCCCTCGAGCTCGAGATGCACCCGGCCGGGCACGTACTCGGCTCGGCGCAGCTCCTCATCACGCGCGACGGGCGACGCATCGTCTACACGAGCGACGTCAACACGCGCGTGACCGCGACCGCCGAGGCGGCGGAGCCCATACCGTGTGACGTCCTCGCGATCCCCGCGACGTACGGGCTGCCGATGTACCGGTTCCCGCCGCGCGAGGAGGTCATCGGCAAGATCGAGCGGTTCGTCGCGGACTGCCTCGAAGATCGCGCGACGCCCGTCCTGATCGCGAACCAGATCGGCACGGCGCAGGAGCTGATGCAGATCCTCGGCAAAGCGGGGCACCGCTTGCGCGTGCATCGGTCGATCTTCGACGTCGCGAAGGTCTACAAGGAGCACGGCATCGACCTGCCGGGATCGCGGCGCTTCCAGGGCTCGCCGGCGAAGGACGAGGTCGTGATCTTCCCGCCGATCCTCCGGCGCCACGCTTCGATTCGTCGCCTTCGGAAGTACCGGACCGCGCTCGTGACCGGGCGCGCGCTCGACGAGGGCTTCGTCCACCGGCACCGCGTGGACGCCGCCTTCCCGCTCTCCGATTCGGCCGATCACACCGAGCTCCTCGCGTTCATCGAGGGGACGGGCGCCGCCGAGATCTACTTGGTGGGTGGGCACATCGAAGAGTTCGGCGAGACGCTCCGCGCGCGCGGGCACCGCGTCTATTCGCTCATTCCGCCCCAGCAGCTCAGCCTCTTCTGAGCGGCCGGCATACACATCGAGTGGCGATTTGACGCCGGTGTCAGGTCGACGCAGCATCTCCGCGTGCGTCTGCCCTGGAGCGCCTTGTGTGGCGTGATCTGCCTATGCGTTTGCACGGCATCGGCGTACGGCCAGTCGGTGTCGTCGACCGTCTCGACGTCGTCGACCGCGAAGCCGGCCCCGGATCCTTCGCCGGCGCTCCCGCCACCCGCGAAGATCGAGGCCCCCGACAAACCGCCCGGTGTCGTGAAGTCGACCGACGACATGACGCTCGACGAGCTCGTCGTCGGCAAGGACCTCACCGGCACGCCGGTGCTCCCTCCGCGCGAGCCGGTGCTGCCCGCGGTCTCGGCGCCGCCCGGTGAGGATCGCCCGCTGCCGAACTACGACGGCCGCGAGTCGGAGGGGACGAACGCCGCCGAGGCGTTGATCTGGTTGCCGCGCGTCGCGTTCTTCCCGGTGCACGTCGTGTTCGCGTACCTCGTGCGCTTCCCGATCGTGCAGGGCCTGACGTTCGTCGAGGAGCACTACGTCCTCAAGCGCATCGAACGCTTCCTCACTTGGCGCGACGGGAAGTCCGGCGTGTACCCGTCGTTCTTCGCCGACTTCGGCCTGCGCCCCGCGGTCGGACTCACGACCTTTCACCGCGACCTGTTCGTCCGCGGCAACACGTTCAACGCGGCGGTCGGGACGTGGGGCCCCCGGTGGCTCCGCGTGTCGGCGTCGAACGAGACGCTCGTGCTCGAGGAGGACACCGGTCGCGTCGAGTTCTCCGGGCTGTACGACACGCGCCCCGACCAGCCCTTCTACGGCGTCGGCTCCGCGACGTCGAAGGAGGACGAGGTCCGATTCCAGTATCGGCGCTGGCAGGTGGGCGGTCGCTTCCTCGCGTCGCTCGGCGGGCTGTCGCGGCTGCAGGTGGGGACGGCGCTCCGCCACGTCGACTTCCTCGACGACCCGATCGATCCGCCGCTCGATCCCACGCAGGTGTTCGCGCCCGGCTTCAGCGCGGGGAGCTACGAGATCGTCGAGTCGGAGGTCGCGCTGAAGATCGACACCCGCGATCCCGACACCGAGTTCCAGGGCGGCACCGGCTACCTCCTCGAGCTGTACGGCACGTTCGCGTTCGACCCTTCGGAGACGAGCCGGAACTACATCCGGTGGGGCGCGGAGACGGCCGGCTTCTACGACTTCACGGGGCGCGGACACGTGCTCGCGCTTCGGCTGTCGACCGAGATCGTGGAGCCGACGGGCGGCACGGAGGTGCCGTTCACGGAGCTCGCTTCGCTCGGTGGCTTGGAGTCGATGCGCGGCTTTCTGCCGCGGCGGTTCGTGGGCGACAGCGCCGTCTTCGGGACGTTGAGCTATCGCTACCCGGTGTGGTCGCTGATCGACGCGGAGGTCTTCACCAGCGTCGGCAACGTCTTCGACGATCGCCTGAGGGGCTTCGCGCTGAAGCGCCTCTATCTCAACTCCGGCGTCGGGT
Organism: bacterium; assembly: GCA_030426505.1. Lineage (GTDB taxonomy): Bacteria > Myxococcota > Kuafuiibacteriia > Kuafuiibacteriales > Kuafuiibacteriaceae > JAUHYN01. The sequence goes on from JAUHYN010000033.1 coordinate 17,004, forward strand.
TGCGGACGAACCTCGATCGCGACGTCGCCGTCACGTTCATGTTCGCGTTCGGATCGAACCGCTTCGACGGTCTCCCGACGCGGCCGGATCTTCCGCAGTCGGAGCGCGACTTCCAGATCGAGTCGTATCGCGTCGTCTTCGGTCTGACGCAGGGGTTCTGACGTGAAGATGTCGAAGACGCCGCTCCTCTCCGTAATGCTCCTCGTCGCCGCGTGCGCGACCGACGTGCGTCGGTTCCCACTCGCCGATCCGGTTTGGGTCGACGAGGACCAGAACCACGTCCCCGAGATGCCCGCCGAGTACTACTCGGGGCTCATGGCCGACGGCGCCGACATGCTGGCGTTCTACCCGCTCTCGCAGATGTGGACGTTCCCGCTGAGCGAGGAGGCGAAGAACACCAACGCGCTCGATGAGGTCCCGAACAGCTCGTGGTTCACGAACCGGATCGGGCTGCACACCGTGTCACCCGAAGAGGCCGAGCGCGGCGCGTGCGCGGGTCAGCCGGTGCTCGATCCGAAGGACGGCAAGTGGATCGTGAGCGGCGCGAAGCCGAACGGCGCGAACCCGGGCTTCTTCATCAAGGCCCCGAACGGGCAGCGGTACCTGCTCAAGTTCGACGGCCCGCAGCAGCCGCCGCGCGCGACGGCGTCGGATGTGATCGGATCGAAGATCTACTGGACCGCGGGCTTCTTCACGCCGTGCAACCAGGTCGTCTACTTCCCCGAGACGATCTTCGAGATCGACGAGGACGCGACCGCCGAGAACGCGTACGGCGAGAAGCAGCCGATCAAACCGGAGGACATCGACAAGACCCTGTCGAAGGCGTTCCGTCTTAAGGACGGGCGGCTGCGCGCGTCGGCGAGTCAGTTCGTACCGGGGCGACCGCTCGGCCCGTTCACGTACCAGGGCAAGCGCGGCGACGACCCCAACGACATCATCCCGCACCAGGACCGCCGCGAGCTGCGCGGATCGTACGTCTTCGCGGCGTGGATCAATCACTTCGACTCGCGCGAGCAGAACACGCTCGACGTCTGGACGAAGCAAGAAGAGCGCGAGTTCATCCGGCACTTCATCATCGACTGGGGCGACTCGTTCGGGAGCCGTTGGCCGCACGATCAGATCAGTCGGCGGCTCGTGCTGTCGT
>JAUHYN010000034.1 GCA_030426505.1 bacterium
CATGTTCTCGAACTTGTTCTCGAGCTCGATCTCCTTGGCGACGGTGACGCCGTCCTTGGTCACGAGCGGCGCACCGAACGACTTCTCGATGACGACGTTGCGACCCTTCGGGCCGAGCGTCACCTTGACGGCGTTCGCGAGCGCGTTCACCCCGCGCGCGATCTCGCTGCGGGCGTGCATGTCGAAGTGGATTTCCTTGGCTGCCATTTGCTTGAACCTCTCGTTCTTTTTCGGATGAGTGGGTCGCTACGAAGCGATGCGACTTACTCGAGGACGCCGAGGACTTCGTCCTCGCGGAGGATGACGTGCTCGACACCCTCGACCTTGATCTCCGTGCCGGAGTACTTGCCGAAGAGGACCTTCTCGCCCTCCTTGACCGCCAACGCGCGGACCTTGCCGTCGTCCAGCGCCTTGCCGTTACCCACGGCGACCACGAGCCCCTCGATGGGCTTCTCCTTCGCCGAATCCGGGATGATGATCCCGCCCTTCGACTTCTCTTCAGCCTCGACGCGCTTCACCAACAGGCGATCGTGCAGGGGACGAAACTTGGCCATCTCTACCTCCAAATGTTCGAAATGAGGCGCGTTTTTGCGCCGGTTTAGCCACCTAGGGTAGGTGGCTGCTAAACTCGGTCGCCTGTTTATTCACCTACGCAGGAGCCGTCAAGGAGCGCTTGGGGTTTTTTTCTTTCGCTCCACGAAGACCCATCGCCGTACACCTTCACCGAGGACCGACGCCCGCATGTCTGTCGCACATCGCACCACACCACTGTTCGCGCTGTTCGCTTCGGCGTGCCTCGCTCAGGGCGTGTCGCCGTCCGACGTCGAGCGCCGCGACGGCGGCGCCTTCGACCCGAACGCGGAAGCCACGGCCTGCGCCGTCGACGTGCAGATTTTCCAGCCGAGCTGCACCGGTTGCCATCGCCCCGGCGGCCAGGCGCCGGACCTGACGTTCGACGCGCTGCCGTCGCTGCTCGACGGTCGCTACGTCGTCCCGAGCGCGCCGAGCGGCTCGCTTCTGTTCCGCAAGATGTCGAACACGGTGGCGGCGGGCGAGGGCGGGGTGATGCCCCCGAGCGGGATGCTCGCCGCGGAGCGTGTGGCGTTGGTCGAGCGTTGGATCGCCGAGGGCGCGTCGTTCGACTGCGAGCCGAGCGGCGAGGTCGTCGAACCGACGCGCTACCACCCCGAAGACTTCGCGCTCCCCGAGGTCCACGGGCCCGAGCTGAAGCAGGGCCTCCAGGACTGCCGCGACTGCCACGGCGCCGACTTGACCGGAGGCGCCGGCCCGAGCTGCGACGACTGCCACATGGAGGGCTGGCGAACGACCTGTACGTTCTGCCACGGCGGCACGCTCGACGACACCGGCGCGCCGCCCCGCGATCTCAGCGGCGCGACCGAGCTCGCGGCGCTGACGTTCGGCCCGCACCCCGCGCACGTCACGGGCCCGCGCCACGCGCCGTACGACTGCACGTCGTGCCACAACAAACCCGAGAATCCGCTCACGCCGAACCACGTCTTCGACGACTCGCCCGGCCAGGCGGACGTCCGCTTCGACCAGGGCCTCTCGGCCGGCGGCGACTACGCCACGGGCACGTGCTCGAATCTCTACTGCCACGGCAACGGGCGCACGAACGGGACGGTCACGCGCAGCGACGCGCCCCTCGACTGCAACAGCTGCCACGCTGGCCCCGGCACGGGCCGCGATCGCTGGGCCACGATGAGCGGCGAACACGAAGATCACCTCCGCGAAGGCGTCCCCTGCGTCGGCTGCCACGCCGCGACGATCGACGACGCGGATGAGATCAGCGGACCGATGCAGCACGTGAACGGCGCGGTGGATCTCGAGTTCGCCCCGGGTACGATCACGCGCACCGACGCCTCGTGCAGCGGGACGTGCCACGGCGAGGCCCACGACGCGGAGCGGTGGCTCGGGGACGACTGACGCCCCTCTACGCGGTCTTCTCCCCGACCTTGACCACCAACACGGTCAAGTTGTCCGGCTTCCCTTCCTTCGTCTTCATCCGCTCGCTCACCACGTCGCGCAGCGCGCGCGTCGCCTCCGCCGCGCCGCCGGCGCCGACCAAAACCTGGCCGAGTTCGGCTTCGGTGAGGCGGGAGTCGAGCAGCCCGTCGGAGCCGAACACGAGGTAGTCGCCGGTCTGCACGCCCCAGCGGTAGGCCTGGTGCTCGAAGCTGCGCTTGCGCAGCATGCCGAGGCCTTCGAGGAGTACGCGGCCGACGCCTTGGGCCTCGGTGCTCCTCAGGTGCTTGCCGCGCGACGAGAAGTGCATCGCGCCCGAGTCGCCCACGTTCACGATCACCGCGATCTCGTGGTCGACCATCGCGCCGACGAAGGTCGTCACTTCGCCGCGCCCGCGCGCGACGATCGCGACGTGCGCCTTCTGGGCCGCCTTCACGAGCGCGGCCTCGGCTTCGTCGTAGCCGCCGCGCTGTTCGGCGACCTGCTGCATCTCCGCGAACAACATCTCGGCGGCGAGCGCGGAGGCGGCGCCGCGGTTGTTCTCGTCCGAGCCTTCACCGCCGGCTTGATCGAACACGCCGAGGAACAAGCGGCCGTCGGCGTCCGCGAAGAGCGCGCCGCCGTCTTCGTTCCAGCTCTTGTAGTTGTGGCCGCGGTTGGTGTGGAGCGCGGCGCTCGCGAGGGGGCTGCGCAGGTTGTAGACCGTGTCGGTCTCCTTGTTGCCGGCGATCAGTCCGTAGCCCGAGTCCGCGCGGAGGATCGACTCGATCGGCACGTACGGTGACGTGCCCATCGGGCGCGCCATCGACAGCGGTCGCGACGGCGTCAGGTCCGTCGCCATGCGCGCGCGCTCCTGCGGCGAGATCTGCACCGTGACCTCGTGGTCCTCCTCGATGATCTCGCGGAGGCGCTCGTGGAACTCCTTCGGATCCACGCGACGCCCCGCGCGACCGAGCACGAGGATCTCGCCCTCCGGATCGATCCCCGCCACCCAGAACGGGCTCCCGTCGAGGTAGACGAAGTCGCCGATCTTGAGCGGGTTCGCCTCCATCAACGACGTGGAGTCGAGCTCCTTGATCGACAGCCGCCCCGTCGCGACCGAGCGCACGACGATCGAGACGATGCCGCTCGGCTCCACCTCGCTGATCACGCCGAGCGTACACTTGCCGACCGTGCGCGGGACGCGGACGAGATCGCCGATCGCATAGCGACCGATGTCGGCGAGCTCGGAGACCACCGTGAAGCCGTCGAGCTCCAGCAGTTTGTACTCCGGCTCGACCGCGAGTTTCTTACCGAGGGCTCGCAGCTCCGATTCCGAACGCTTGGTCATCGCGACGCAACGCAGGACGTTACCGGATGCCCCGTCAGATCGCTACGCGCGCGGGCGTCATTCGTAGTCGTAGTCGTCGTAGGTCTCCACGCCTTCGCGCCACCGTTGGTAGAGGACGTCGAGGTTCCCGACGTGCCCCTCCGCCGACTGCGTGTCGATCGGCAGGAAGGCCGAGCCCGTTTGGCCGTCGCTCTGCGTGGTCGGCGTCAGGTCGCGCCGATAGCCTCCGGCCACACCCGCGAGCCAACCCGTGTCGTCCTCGACGTCCGGCGGGACCGCGCGGAACTTGAAGACGTAGTAGTCGACCACGCCGATCTCCGAGTGCGTGTCGAGCGACACGATGTCCTCGCGCACGATCTCGGAAGGGACGACGCCGAAAGCCAGATCGCGGATCAACCACCGCACCAACTCGCTCTCCGCGAGCGCCTCCTGCGTCATCAGGTGCTCGGGCATCAGCTCCAACCGCCCCGCGTCCTGCAGCGCTTCGAACAACCACGCGCGCGTCTCCGGGTTCGACGCGACCTCCAGGAGGTGTTGCCGCTTCAGGTACGCGCCCTGTCGCAGGCGCGACGCGAGCGCGAAGTACTGCAGGCGCGGATCCTCGAGGTCGAGTGCGGCACCGAGCGTGCGTTCGACGTCGTTGCGCTCGAAGCACCCCATGATGTCGAGCAACAGCGAGGCCCACGCGCGGTCCGCGCGGTAGGCTTCGTCCTGGAAGCGGAAGTTCGTCTTCGCGCGACGCTGCTTCGGGCGCAGCGCTTCGTGGTGCCGCGCGTAGTCCGCTTGGATCGTCGGCAGCGCGGTCGAGAGATCGAACGTCCCGATCGGCTGCGAGCGACACATCCTCAGGCCGAGCATCGCGAGGTTCCACCCGTTCTCTTCGTCCTCGATGTACTGGAGTACTGTGGGGAGGAAGACGTCCGCGTGGCGCGGCTTGTCGGAGAGCGTCCCGAGGTCGATCGCGCCGATGCGATCCGTCCCCAGCCGCGGAATCACGATGCGCATCCAGGCCTCGGCGGCCGCGCGCGACTCCAGCCGCCCGAGCGTCCGCAGCGCGGCGTGCTTCGCGTGAATCGAGTAGTCGTCGAAGAGGCGCTCGATGACCTCGAGGACTTCGTCGTCGGCCTGGCGGCTCGCGGCGCCCACGAGGTGCGCGCCGACGTCCGCGTCGTAGGTCTCGGCCGCGGACGCGGTCGCCGCGAGGGTCAGCGCCGTGAGGCGGTCGCGGAGCGTGAGTGGTTCGCGCTTCAGCCGGCCCGCGGCGTAGATCCGGCGGTCGGGGTCTTCGCTCCTCAGGTCTTCCACGGCCTGCTCGAAGGGCGACTTGTCCGCTTCGGGGGCGCCGACGGGGTCCTCACACGCCAGGGCCGCCGTACAGAGGAACAGGGCTGACGCGGCGCTCCATCGCACGACCTCGCACCGTAGCATGGACTGTATGCAGCGACCCAGCGGGGGTGGGGTTGGTGGCGCGGTCGGCTTTTGCGATCATCCCCCCGCGGGCGACCGCCTCGATGACGCAACCCTTGGACAAGAGCGCGGGAGAAGCGCGCCTCGGCGAGACGATCGCGGGGCGCTATCGACTCGACGAGATCCTCGGCCACGGCGGCGCGGGGATCGTATTCGGTGCGACGCACGTGCTCACCGAGCGTCGCGTCGCGGTGAAGCTCGTCGACACCACGTCCGCGAGTGAAGCGAACGTCACGCGCTTGATGAAGGAGGCGCGCGCGACAGTTCGCCTCGCGCACCCCAACGTCGTCGAAGTGCTCGACATGGGGCAGCTCGACGACGGCGCGGTCTACCTCGCGCTCGAGCTCCTCCGCGGCAAGTCGCTCGCCGAGCGCTTGAAGGGGCGCAAGCGCCTCTCGCTCGACGAGACGCTCACGATCTGCGCGCCGATCATGGACGCGATGGCGGCCGCGCACGACGCGGGCCTCGTCCACCGCGACCTCAAGCCGGGCAACATCTTCCTGCACGAAGACCAGGGGAAGATGGTGCCGAAGCTCCTCGACTTCGGCGTCGTGAAGTCGACGGACCCGAACGCCGTGCGGCAGACGCAGGTCGGCATCGTCCTCGGTACGCCGCACTTCATGTCGCCGGAGCAGGCGCGCGGGCTCCCGGACATCGGGCCGCCCGTCGATGTGTGGGCGATGGGCGTGGTCCTCTACCGCACGCTCTCCGGCTTCCTGCCGTTCCGCGGGAAGAACGTCCCGCAGGTGCTCCGCGCGATCACGCGCGGTGAGTACATCCCGCTGTGGGAGCACGTCCCTTCGCTCGCGGGCCCGGTCGTACGTGTCATCGAGGACGCGCTGACGCTCGATCCGCGCCTGCGCTTCTCGACGATGCGCGAGTTCCTCGAGGCGCTCGAGATCGCGCGCAAGGGGACGGTCGTGCAGCGCACGCCGGTCGAGCTCCCGAGCGGTGACCTCCCGCTCGAGAGCGCGGACCTCGGCGGCAACACGCTGCGCGACTTCTACGATCCCGACGAAGAGGTCACGCCGCTCCCGTCCAAGGAGAGCCTCGAGATCCCGGAGTACCGGGACACGTACTCGTCGGGCGCCCACGCGCAGACGAAGGACGGCACCTCCGGTCGTCGCGCGCTCCCGTTCGTGATCGGCTTCGGCGTCCTCGCCGCGGTCGCGGCGGGCGCGTACACGCTGTCGGATCGTTGGATGGCGGAGCAGCTCGCGCCGATCGAGGTCGCGGCCGAGGCGCCGCCGACCACCGCGGCCGCGGGGCGCGCGATCGAGCGCGTCGAAGTGCCGGACGAGGTGCCCGAGGCCCCCGATCCGGAGCCGGTGGCGAAGGTCGCGCCTCCGCCCCCTCCGCCCCCCAAGAAGGAAGAAGCGCCTCCGCCTCCTCCTCCCCCTCCGCCGCCGGACACCCGCGCGCAGGACGGAGCGCTCGCCGCGCAGAAGCGCGCGACCGACGCGCGCGAGGCGTTCGCGACTTCGCGCGCCGCGCTCCAGCAGCGCGTGCAGCAAGCCGAGCGGATGGTGGAGTCGACGGACGCGATGGCGCGTCGCGCGCGGGAGCCCGCCGACAAGCGGACCGCCGACGCCGCGCGCAAGGCGGCGCGTCGCGATCTCGACGTCGCCCGCGCCGCGCGCGCGGACTGCGACAAGCGCGCGCGCACGCTCGCGAAGGATCGCCCGCTCGACGCGCGCTGGACCGCCGCGGACGCCGCGCTGCGGACGCGCGACTGGGATGACGCCCAACGCGAGCTCGAGCAAATCGCTGACATCAGCGAGAAGCTCGTCGCCGCCTGTGGCGTGAAGAAGGCCGCGCCCCAGGAGGCGCCGGCCGCGCAGGCGATGGTCGCCGCAGAGGCCTCCGCCGCGGCGCCGGCGGAGGCCGCGCCGAAGCGCGACGCGCGCGCGGAGGCGACTGGTCACTACCAGCGCGCGCTCGCGTTGAAGAAGCGCGGTGATCGCTCCGGCGCGATCGCCGCGCTGTCGCAGGCGATCGCGCTCGTGCCGGAGTTCGTCGCGGCCTACAACAGCCGCGGCCTGCTGAAGCAGGCGGCCGGCGACATCCCCGGCGCGATACGCGACTTCGACGCCGCGAACCGCATCGAGCCGGACAACGCGGGCGTCCTCAACAACCGCGGCTACGTCAAACTCGCGAAGCACGACCTCGACGGAGCGCTCGCCGACTTCGACGCGGCGATCGCGCGCGACGGACGCAACGCACTGTTCTTCGAGAACCGCGGCGCCGCGCGTTACCTCAAGGGCCGCTTCCAGGACGCGGCGACCGACTTCGGGCGCGCGGTCGAGATCGATCCGAAGCTGTACTCGGCGTACCGGCGCCGAGCCCGCACGCTGCAGAAGCTCGGCGACCACGCGGCCGCGAAGGCCGACTTCGATCGCTTGCTCGCCGCGCAGCCCAACGACGCCGACACCCTCTACGCGCGCGGCCGGACGAACGTAGAGCTCGACCTCACCGACGCGGCGATCGAAGACTTCGGGAAGGTCATCGCGCTCGCGCCCAAGCGCGCCGACGCCTACCTCAGGCGCGGGCTCTGCTACGTGACGAAGAACGACGCGGCGCGCGCGCGGGCCGACCTCGAGAAGCACCTCGAGCTCGCGCCGAACAGTCGCCACGCGAAGGTGGCGAAACACCACCTCGCCCGGCTCGGGGCGCCCTGACGATCCGATCGCCGACCTCGCATCGCCCGTGCTAGCTTCTGGTTTACGTGAAGCTCACGGAGACGATCGCGGCGCGCCGCTTGGAGACGCTGCCGGACACCCCCTCCGAACCCGAAGCGCCCACGGCCCTCGTCCCGCCCGATGCCCCGGTCGCGACCGAGGGCTTCGAGAACCCCGAGCCCCAACCGAACGCGACCGTCGCGCGCCTCGCGCCGCACCTCGCGTACGCCGAGAAGACGCGCACCAAGACGATGGCCTGGCTCGCGATGCTGGGCGGTCGCGCCGTCGCGTGTGCCGCGGTGCTGTGGGCCTCGGGGTGTGCGACCACTTCGAACACGCCCGGCCGACCGCGGCGCACGCCGCCGCCTCCGCCCCCCAGCGAACGCATGAGCCAGCTCGCGCACGACGACTGGTTGGGGAACGGTGAGCGACGCACGATCGCGCAGGCGGGCTGCTTCATGACCTCGCTCGCGATGGCGGCCGAGGCGCTGACGGCGAAGGACTGGGATCCGGTCCGCGCGAACGACGCGATCAAAGCGGCGGGCGGCTTCTCCGGTCCCGCGCTCGAGCTCGACGAAGCGACCCGCGCGCTCGGCCTGCGCGTCACGTCGCGCAAGAAGCTCACCGCGTCGTCGCTCGCCACGCGCCACGCTGCGCTCTCGCAGCACATCGCGAAGCGCTGCGTGGCCGTCGCGTCGGTGGACTTCCGCGAGGGCTCGTCGAGCGGCGAGTCCGAGGGCGACCACTTCATCATGATCTACGCGCAGCGCGGCGACGCGTACTTCGCGGTCGATCCGCTCGGCGGGCGTCTCGTCGAACTGACCGCGGGCGAGGACGGCTTCCTCTCCTACGGCGACGACCCGCGCTACCGCGTCTGCGAGCTGTGCCTCCTCGAGGCGCGCTGAACCTCACGGCCGCGGAATCAACCGCACCTCGACCGCCTCGGGCGGTCCGCCGCTCACGCGGGTCGCGGCGACGGCGCCCGACACCCCGATCGCCACGAACGCACACGCCGCCCAGAACCACGGCCGGTTCCAGAACGGAGGCGGCGGCGTCACCGCGCGCGCCTGCGCGACGCGCAGCGGCTGCGATCCGATGATGATCGGCGCGGGCCCGAATGCCGCGGGCGGAGCGCCCCGGCAGGCCACCGCGTCGGCGAGCGCGGCGCCCACGTCGGCGATCGTCGCGGCGCGCGCGTGCCCGCCGCCCGACGTCACGACGTCCACGCTCACGGTCGCCGTCCCGGTCGCGCTGCGTCGGTCGGACAGCCGGACGAAGAGGGCGACGGCCTGGGTGGCGTTCGCGCGCCGCTCGAGGAGCGCGAGGGTCTCGGCGACGTCGGCGTGGACGCCGAGGTCCTCGGCGAGGCGATCGATTCGCTCCAGCTCGGGATCCCGTTGCAGCGTCACGTCGAGCTCGACGTCGCGGCCGGGGTCGATCGCGATCGTTCGGATCCAGCTCACGTGTCCGGGCGCGACCACGCGCAACAGGTGACGCCCCGCGCCGACGGCGTCGAGCACGAGCGGTGTCCGCCCGCGCTCACGGCCGTCGACGAAGACGGTCGCCGCGCGGACGTCGGGCGTCCGCGCGAGGCGGACCTCCAAGCGCCCGACTTCGCGCAGCCCCATCGCGGAGCGGGCGGCCTCGAGCTCCGCGAGGACGCGCGGGTTGTAGCGGTGGCGGGGCGGCGCGAGCGACGGATCCAGATCGAGCGCGCGGATGAGCCGACGTCGCGCGGCGTCCACGCGATCGCGCGCGACGTAGATCGCGCCCGCGAGGAAGTGCGCCTGCGCGAGGACCTCCACCGCGCCGGGCTGCGCATGGATCGCGGCGAGCTTCGACGTGGCCTCGGCGATGATCTGCAGGGCCTCCTCCGTCTCGAGCTCCAGGAACCGCTCTTCGGCGCGCGCGACGAGGCTCTGCGCTTCGACGAGCGCCGCGGCGCGGGCCTCGTGTCCGCCCTCCCGGACGCGGATCGCCGCGACGGTCTTCGCGTCGACCCAGCGGTGGTCGGTCGCGCGCGCGGCGCGCTCGACGGCCTTCGCGGCCGGGCGGAGGAGGGGGTCCGACGCCACCGTGACGAGCACGGACGGCGCCTTCGGATCGAGCGGTCGACAGTCGGGCGCGGCGCTCGCGAGGAGCGCGGTGGCGAGGACGGCGAGCACGCTGCGCGCCAGCATCGCATCAACGCGGCGCGGGCGCGAACGGTGTCAGTCGAGGGCGTAGGGGGCGGCGACGACGTCGACGCGGGCGGAGAGGGCGGTCCCGTTCATGTCCTCGAGGAAGACCTCGACGGTGAGGGGCCGGCCCTCCATGCCCGCGAGCGGTTCGACCGCTTCGTTCGCGAAGACCACGCGGCGGCCGAGCGCGACGAACTTGGTGTCGTCGCTCTCGTCGGGCTCGAGCCCGAAGGCGAGGGCTTCGGAGACGTCGATGCGGACGCCGTCGTCGTAGACGTCGAAGTCGATGACCGGGTTGGTGTCGTGGAAGCGGCCGACCTCCCCGGGCTCGATCCCCTGCGCCTGGAGGGACAACGTGGCGTGGTAGCCACCCTGGATCCCGGCGACGATCTCGAGCGACGCGCCCTCGGAGAGCGGGTCGAAGCGATCGAGGCCGGTGCCCAGCGTGAGCGCCCCTTCCGGGGCGCCGCACGCCGTCGCGGCGAAGAGTCCGAGCACGAGGAGGCGTCGCATCGGGTGCTCAGCTCACTGCGGGCAAGGCGGGAAGTAGAACAGCGCGCCGTACGAGAAGTTGCGCGGCTGCGCGGCGAAGCCGACGGCCTGCGTCTCGTAGATGATCGTGCCGGCGTTCGAGCAGACCGAGCTGTTCCAGTTGAACGCGCAGTCGTACAGGTCCGACACGCTCAGCGCGTGGTCGATGCGGGCGGCGAGGTTCGTCGAGGTCCCGAACGTCCCGTCGCAGACACGAATCGCGCGCAGGCCGACTTGCTCGGCGTAGGCGCCGGGGTTGTCGAGGCAGTCCTGCTGATCCGCGGCCTTGTTGCAGATGTTCAGACCCATCGCGAGCTGCGCGTACGGCGCGCCGATGTTCGTGCAGCCGGCGCACGTGGGCTCGATGTCCGTGAAGTAGATCGGGTGGTGCTGGTTGTTGTAGTCGCGCTGCTCCCAGGCGACCCAGCCGTTGCGATCCTCGGAGGAGAAGTTGTCGTCGAACACCGCGCAGGCGACCGGGTTCTCGTTGTAGTCCTTGCAGGTGACGAGCACGCCGGCATCGGTCGTGTTGTTCGCGAAGACGTGGCCCCAAGCGCCGCGGCGGATGATCCCACCGACGCTGCGGAGCGTGACGTTCATGCCGTCGAACGCGACGAGCTCGACGTCGCCGAAGCGCTGCCAGCCCTGCTCGAGGCTCGCGCCGAAGAGCTCGAAGGTGGAACCGACGTCGGGCGGCGTCGTGCCGAGGAGCGGCATGCGCTGACCGGCGAACTCGACCTGCGCCGGCGGATCGAACGTCACGCCGCGGGGCTGAATCGTCCACAGCGGGCCGTAGCCACCCTCCGGGATCTGCATCGGGGCCCACTCCGGATCGATCGGCGTGAGCGTGATCTCCATCTGCGGGTCGTCGGCCTCGAGGTGGATCGAGCCCGGCGCCACGATGAGCGTGACCTCGAGGGCGCCGACCGGCGAGTCCTCGAACGTCCACGTGAGGCGACCACCGTCGCGCATCAGCTCTTCGGTGATCGGGTGACCCGCCGCCTGCAGCGGGACCACCGCGCTGCGGACCGCGAGGGTCGCGTCCGCGGTGAGCTCGTCGAGCTTCGCGAACTGACGGAGCGAGACCGGCGTGAGGTGGATGCGGTCGCCCTCGAACGTCCCGGCGGGGCCGCGGTCCTCGCGCGGCGTGTGAATCGTCAGCGTGATCTCTTCGCCGGCCGCGAGCGCGGTCTGCACGCGCTCGACCGGGATGCCCGGGAGCTCGTAGGCGCCGACCTCGTTGGTCAGCACGGAGGGCGTGACCGGCACGTTGCCGATCGCGAGCGCGACCTCGGCGCCGACGACGCGCTCACCCGCGGTGTCGATGACGAAGCCCTCGAGCGCGGCGCTCGAGCTGGAGATGTCCGCGCTCGTCCCGCACGCCGCGAGCAGCAGGGCGGAGGCGAACGCCGTGGCGGTGTTCTTCCGGTGGGTGGTTCGAGTCAAAGCGTGGCTCCCCGTTCGCGCACGCCCTCCCGGAGCGCACCCGTTCATCGCACGGGGCGAGTCCGTCACCCCGGAGTCTGGTTCTCGGCCGCGCGAGCGAACCCCGCGCTGCTCCTCGTGGGTGGGATCACGTCCCGGTCGTGTGACACTGAGAATGCGTTTTCTCGATCAAGATTGAAATAATCCCGATCTGAACCGTGCTCAGAGGTTGTCGTAGGCGACGACTTCGACCTCGTCCACTTGCGGGAGCCCCGCGAGGCGGGCGAGGAGCTCCGGCGTCGCGCTCGCGAGGACGACCGCGATGAGGCCCTCCGCCCGGGCGTAGGTGCGAACCCCAGTGCGGGCCCGCGGGGCGTCGACGGGGCCGCTCAACGGGGATCCACCGACCGCGTGGAGCGCGTCGCGGCGGGCGAGCACGGCCTCCGTCGTGTACGCCGCGACGCCGCGCTCGAGCGCCGCCTCCGCGAGGCCGCGGCGCTCGACGGTCCGCCGCGCGGTGAGGACGGCGTCCAGGAGCTCCGGGACCCGGTCGGCCGCACAGGACAGCTCGACGACCGCGGCCGCCGCGCCGCGGCGTCGGACGAGCTGCGCGACCGCGGTGGCGCCCTTTTCGCGGGCGAGGCGGGCGAGAGGGGAGTCCGGATCTCGGCTCCACGCGAGGCGCGCGACCTCGAGCGCGGCGAGGTCGGCGTCGTCGACCGGCCACCCGAGCACGGCTTCGGCCTGCGTCCGGTCCGGCTTGTCGACTACCACCACCCGCACGCGTTGGACCGCGCGCGGCGGAGTCGCCGTACTGGTTACCGCGGCGCCCGGCGAGAGCGCGCCCGCCAAGGCCTCGACGGCCGCGGCGTCTTCGACCGCGCCCGCCACCGAGATCGAGACGCGCGCGCCGACCAGGGTGCGTCGGACGAACGCCGAGACGTCCTCGGCGGTCACGCGCGACACCCCGACCACGTCGCCGAGCGGCGACACGCGCGCGGGGTGATCGGCAAAGAGCACCTGCATGAGCTCGAAGTAGACGAGGCGCCGGTCGTCGGCGCGGAGGCTGTCGAGCGCGGCGGCGGCGCCTCGGACCGCGCGCTCCACGTTGCCTTCGGTCCCGGCCGCGCGCACCACGTCGAAGATCCGCGAGACCTCCGCGTCCACGCGATCGGGCGCGGCGCCCGCGCGGATCGTGATGCCGTCCCGCGCGAGCCGAGCGGAGCACACGCCGGCGCACGCGGGATCCGCCGCCAGCGCCGCGTCGATCACGCGCGCGCTCACCGCGGTGAGGCCACGGAGCTCGGGCGGATCCACGTCGGTCGCGAGGTGGACGGCGATCTCCACCCACGGCACCGCGGGGCGCGGCGTGACTTCGACGACCGCGCCGTTCGCGAGCGGCGTCGCCGCGAGGAGGAGCAGCCCGACGATCACGGCCCGCTCCGTTCCGGCCGCGTGAGGAGGACGGTCGGGCGACGCTTCGCGAGGCGCTCCTCGGCCACTCGGCGCAGGTCGCGCTCCGAGAGGCCGTCGACCGAGGCGAGGGCGTCGCCGATCGACGCGAGGCTCCCATACTCCAAGAGCGCACGGGCCGCGGAGGCCGCGCGTCCTTCGAGGCTCGCGAGCGCGCGGAGCCGAGTCCCGCGCGCCGCGGAGAGCGCGCGCTCGACCTCGCGGCCGGTCGTGCCGCCGCGCCCGAGATCTTCGACGACCTCGCGCACGCGCGCGGCCGCGGCCGTCGCGGTCATCGTCTCGCCGAGCTCCATCTCGACCGTGAGGGCCCCCGTGGCGCCCGGGCGGTGCCGCACCGCGATCGCGACGATCCCGGACGGCGAGGCTACGCGTCCGATCCGCGCCGCGACGACCTGCCCGATCGCCTCGACGGCGACGTGGTCCGCCGCGCTGGCTTCGCCGAGCGGCCACCACACGTACCCGCGGCGCACGGCGCCCGGGACCGGGATCTCGAACGGCGCCCGCGGCGCGGTCGGCGTGACGGCCGCGATCGGCTCGCGCGGCGCCGCTTCGATCTCCCCATACCTACGAGCAACGGACGCGAGCGCGGCGCGGCGCTCGACGTCCCCCGCGAGGACCAGCGTCGCGCGCGCCGGCGCGAACACCCGCGCGGCCTCGTCGACGGTCTCCTTGCTCAGCGCGGCCGGCGTCGGTCTTTGCGTCGCGGCCCGCTCGACTCGCGCGCGGAGGCGCTCGTTCGACCACACGTCGCGGCCGGCTTCGATCCGCGCCCACGCCGAAGTCGGTTCGCGTCTTCGTATCGTCGCGTCGAGCGCGGCTTCCAGGTGCTCGGGCGTGGTGGTCGTCGACCAGTACGCGAGGTGCCACGCCACGCCCGCGACGTGTTCTCCGGGGACCGACGCGCCGTCCCGGACCGCGTCGAGGATCGCTGCGGTCTTGCCCACGTCGTCGCCGTCGTCGCGTTCGCCGGTCGCGAACCACACCTGCGCCGTGACCGCGGGCGAGTCGCCGCCGAGCACGAGCAGGAGCGTGACGCCCTCTTCGATCGCGTACCGCTCGAACGAGAGCCCGCCGACCCGGTGCGACTCGAGCGCGCGCCACTCGACGCCTTCGGCCGCGTTGACCGCCGCGACGTCCGCGCGGATCGTCGCCGCGTCTTCACCCTCGAGGAGCGGCGTTCGACTCGGCGCGACGGGCGCGGAGGAGCGACACGCGACGAGCGCCAGGAGCAGCCCCGAGCCGATCGCGAAGGCGCGCACGGAACCGTTGAACCACAGCCCCGCCCGCTCCGACAGTTTTTCGGGCTCGTGGCCGGAGGCTCGAGGGCGCCCCGGACTCAGTTCGCCTTCTTGTCGCTGCTGGGCTTCTCGCGCGCCTCGGCGACCGCGGGCGTGGACCCGGCGCGGCGCGAGACGAACAGCGAGCGGTAGGTGATGACCTTCTCGTCGAGGCGCGCGACGACCAGGACCTTGTTGAGGCCCTCTTCGAGAGCGAGGTCGACCTCGAACGGCATCGTCACCGCCGCGTCGTTCGGCGCGATCCAGTCCTTGGCCTCCGCCGCGGCTTCGGCCTTCGCCTTCGGGCCGCCCTTGAAGAAGACCTTCTCGTCGTTCACGAGCACGTACATGTCGCGGAGCTTCCGCGCCGTGATCGTCCCTTCGAGCTTCACGGTCTCGCGGTCGAGGATCGATCCCCCGAGGTCGTCGACCAGCGCGATCGACGGCGGCCTCCGCAGCGGCGCGTACGCGACCTTCGCGGCCGCCTTCGGCTTGCCGCTCGACTGCAGGTCGGCGCTCTTGATCCACCCCGTCGCGCCCTCCATCAGCTTCACCTGCGTGAAGCCGGCGGTCTTCGCGAGCGCCTCGAACCGCGCGCCCTTCTCGACCGTCCCGAGCACTTCGTTGCTGCCCGCGCCGGCGAACACGACGGCGTCGCGCCGCGTCGCGACCGAGCCCTTCTTCGCGACGCGCTTGTTCGGCGAAGCGGCCGCGGCGACCAGATCGATCTGGTCCTCCAGCCACTCGCCCGTCCCGGCGTCGTAGATCGTCAGCTCGAGCGGCAGCTTGCCGCGGTCGCTCTGCGTGGTCGGCACGCGGAACCGCAACCGACCCACCGCGGTCTCGCCGCTCTTGATCGCGCCGACCGTGACGCGGCCGCGCTCGAGGAACAGATCCTCCTTCGCGCCCGACTTCAGGCGCAGCGTGACGTCGTCCGCGTCGCCCGGTCCGGTGTTCGTGACGAAGATGAGGAAACCGACGCCCTCGCCGACCTCGAGCAGACCGTCGCCGTCGCCGCGCTTCTCGTCGTCGAACGCGTACGAGTACGCGAACTGCGGGTGCGGGATGTAGCGCGTGACGACTGGCAGCACCGCCTTCGACGGCACCTTGCCCTCGTCCGCCTCGATCATCAGCTCGAGGAGATCCGAACGCGACGACGCCTCCTTCGCGACCTTCGTCGTCACCTTCCAAGTGCGCACCTCTTCCGGCGCGAGCTTGCCGAACATGAACTCACGCCCGCGGAACGCCGGGTGCTCCGACTCGATGATGCCGCGCACGCGGTGGAGCGTCCGCGACCCGCGGTTCTCCACGCGCGCGATGAGCTGCACTTCGTCCCCCGCCGTGACCTGGTTCGTCGCGTGGTCCTCGAGGCCGAGCGTCACGAGGAGCTCCGGCACGTCGACCACGCCCTTGTCCGGGCGCTCCGACCAGTCGACCTTCAGGTCGCCGAGCCGCGCCGCGATGCGCTCGATCTCCGACGCCTCGCGCTTCTCGAGGAAGTCGCGCCCGACCTGGAGCATCTTGCTGCGCGACGAACGCCCGACCGAGAGGAGGAACTCGCGCGCGAACTTCACTTGGTAGTCCTCGACGAAGCCGTCCGCCGGCGCCGGGGCCTCCTCTTCCTCGCCGTCCTCGCTCGCCTCTTCCTTGTCCTGCTCGAGGAGGTAGGTGAGCTCGAACTTCGGCTGCTGCATCGCGACCTGCTTACCCGCGCGATCGAGGTGGCTCTTGAGGTTGCGCTCGCGGTGCCCCTTCGGCTCGTAGAACAGGCGAACCGACTTCTCCTCGATCCACGCCGGCTTCAGCTCGATGTCCGGCGTGACGCCCTCGTTCTGGATCGAGATGCCGCCCGGCGTGAGGTACTGCGCGATCGTCAGCTTCAGCGCCGAGTTGTCCGCGAAGTCGTAGAGGACCTGCACCGAGCCCTTGCCGAACGTGCGCTCGCCGATGACGACCGCGCGATCGAGGTTCTTCAGCGCGCCCGCGACGATCTCCGACGCCGACGCCGAGCCCTTGTTCACCAGCACCGCGACGGGCACCTCGCTCTCGGTGCCCGACCAGCGCGCGCGCTTCGGCTCGCGGAGCTTGTTGCCGTAGCCGACGGTCGTGACGATGTCGCCCGACGTCAGGAACTTGTCCGAGACGCGAATCGCCTGCTCGAGGAGGCCGCCCGGGTTGTTGCGGAGATCGAGCACGACGCCCGACAGCTTCCCGCCCGCTTCCTTCGCGAGCTTCTCGAGGCGCTCGTCGAGGTCCTTCCCGGTGTTCTGCTGGAAGTTCTTGATCTTGATGTAGCCGATCCGGTTCGCGAGCAGCTTGCTCTCGACCGACTCGATCTTGATCCGCTCGCGCACGATGTTGAAGCGGCGCGAGTCCGCCCATCCCTTGCGGTCGATCCAGATCGTGACCTTCGAGCCCTCGGGCCCGCGCAGCATCCGCACCGCCTCCTCCTCGATCTCGGGGGAGCTGTGCGAGGAGGCGCGGATCGGCAGGAATCCCTCGTCCCGCAGGCGCAGCTCGATCAGGCTGACGACCTGCACGAAGAACGGGTCCGACATGGTCGGAACCAGAATGCCGATGATGCGGGTCTTCTTGCGGTTGAGATGGCGGGCGAACAGGTTCGGCTGGAAGTCGGACTTCTTCAGCACGGCCTCGATCCGATTGCGCGTGACGTCCTTCACCATCGAGGGATCGTTGAAGTACTTCGACAGCGTCGGGCGCGACACGCCGCAGGCGCGCGCGAACTCCTCCATCGACCTGTAGCTCTTCTTCTTCAAAGACCCTCTCGGGTTAATGTGTGCCGGCAGGCAGAGCACCTGGATCGTGGAAAGTCTGGCTTTCGATTCGGAACTCAGAATTTTACAGATCGTAATGCGAAAACTTGCAGCCCGGCAACATCTGCATCGTTGCCGAACCCCACCCTCACTTTGCCGCTCAGACAGCGACCGCGGTTTTATCGCGGGTACGGCGCGAATCTATCATTCGCGGAGCGGCAGCGTCAGCCATATCTTTCCAGACGGCAACAAAAAGTCTTGCTCGCGGAAAGAAAGAAACTGACGCGTCAAATCGTGGCCTCACGAAAAATTATGTAGTACTTTGATACGCTTGAAAGCCAGCGTTCCAATGAGACCCCACTCGCGTGCGTCCGCTGCTCGCGATTTCCTCGTTGACAGGCGCCACCCACGGAAACCTACTTGAGGGAGGAGGGCCAACGACTTCGCGAGGCCCCGGGGAGGAGATCAATATGCGCTTTGGAAGCATCCGGATGACTCTGTCCTGCGCGCTGGCGGCAGGTGCCCTTTCGGGGTCCGCGGCCATGGCCCAGGTCAATCTCGAATTCGCCCAGTGGTGGGAGCCCGAACTGCCGGCAGGGTCCCTGCGCGGCATCATGGACGACTTCGAGGCCGAGAATCCCGACATCACGGTCACGCTGGTCAGCGGCCCCTACGCCTCGACAAGGGACCAGATCGTAATCGGTGCGGCCTCCGGCACGCTGGCCGACGTCGTCGGGCTGGACGGCGCCTGGGTCAACGGCCTGACCAAGCAAGGCGCCATCGCGGACATGGGACCGCTGATGGACGAAAGCGGGTTCGACCGCGACCAAGTCGCCGACATCATCGAGGTCGACGGCAAGAGCGTGATGTTTCCCGTCGCCTCGTTCGTCTACCCGCTCTTCATAAACACCGACATCGCGGAAGCGTCCGGCGTCGAGAGCCCGCCGTCGACCCGCGGCGAGTTCGCCGAAGCCGCGGCGAAGATGACCGACGCGGATGCCAACCAGTACGGCTGGGTGCTGC
>JAUHYN010001062.1 GCA_030426505.1 bacterium
GCGCGACGCCGTGCGCATGGAGAGCATCGCCTCGAGCTGCGCGACGAACGTCTCTTCCTCTTCGACCGCGAGCGCCGCGACCATCGAGTCGCCGATCACCGCGACGCGCTTCGTGCCCTCCGGGCGGTCCTCGCGATACGTCGGACCGCGGAAGCCGAGATCGTTGAACCGTAACCGCACGCGGCGGCCCGACTCGCCGGAGTGGACGCGCTCATCGAAGTCCGCGAGGTAGCGCTCGCCGATCTTCGCGTCGCGTACGCGCAGCGGCGGCGTGACCGTCCCCGACGCACGGAGCGCGACCTCGGCGATCCCGACGAACACGAAGACCGACGCGGCGATCAACGCGAGCGCGACGACGACGCGTCGCGCGAGGCTCGGAGCGGTGGGAGACACTTAGAGGCTGGCGTCGAGCGGCGCTTCGGAGTCGGCGCGCACCGGGCGCGCCATCGGCATCGTCGGCGGCTCGTTCGAGAGGTCGACCGAGAGCGGCGCGGCGGTGAGCGCGGGCTCGGCTTGCACCGAGTCCTCCGGGTCCACGCGCTCGACGCGATCGGGGGTCTCGAGGGCGGAGAGGATGGCGTCTTCGAGGTCGGACTCGGCGGCGAAGCGGGCGCGCGCGACGGCGCGCGAGAAGCCGGCGCGGGTGTCCTTCTCCGAGCACTGGCGGACGAGCTGCGCGAGGTAGCGCTTGCACTTGCGGCTGTCGTACTCGAGCAGGACGCTGTCGAGCGCTTCCGCGAAGGCGCGCGCCGACGCGTAGCGATCCTCCGGGTCCAGCGCGGTCGCGCGCTTGAACACCTTGAACAGCGACTTCGGCAGACCGGGCCGCGCCTCGTCGAGCGAAGGGACGTGCGCGTTGGCGACGCGGATCATCAGCTGCGCGACGCCTTGGTCGTCGAAGATTCGGGTGCCGGAGAGCAGCTCCCAGAGGAGGATGGCCGTGGAGTAGACGTCCGAGCGGGTGCCGACGCCGTCGCCGCGGATCTGCTCCGGCGCCATGTAGCGGAACTTGCCCTTCACGTTGCCGGCCTCGGTCTTGGCGAGGCGGTTCTGCGCGCGGGCGATGCCGAAGTCGACGAGGCGCGTGTTGCCGACGACGTCGATCATCACGTTGCCGGGCGAGACGTCGCGGTGGACGACCTCGAGGTACTCGCCGTTCTCGTCCTTCGCGTTGTGCGCGGCGTCGAGCCCTTCGAGGACTTCGCGGATCACGTGGATGACGACGTCGAGCGGGAGCTGCGCTTCCTTGTCCTTGAGGTGGCGCTTGAGGCGCCCGAGATCCACGCCATCGACGAGCTCGAGGATCAGGCCGAGCGTGTCACCGTGTTGGACGACCTCGACGACGCGGTTGATGTTCGGGTGATCGAGGTGCGAGGCGATCTTCGCCTCGTCCATCAACATGCGACGGAACTCGATGTCGTCGTCGCAGTCGGAGCGGATGCACTTGAGGGCGAGCGTGACGTCCGGGCGGGCGTCGTGGCGGACCTTGTAGATCTCCGCCATACCTCCCGACGCGATCCGTTCGACGATCGTGTACGGGCCAAAGCGATCCAGATCACCCGTCCGCCGCTCGGCGGTCGGCAACTGAGACGCACTGTCGAACCCCTGCTGTCTCACGCGTACCTTTCGACGTTGGGATCGGTCACGGCATTCGCCGCGGACTCGCTCCGCGCTCCTTCCACTACCTGGGATCGCACGCCTCGACCGTCCGCCGGACGTCCGACCCCCGTGGTTCCATCCTACGGTAGGCGCTCGACGACCACAAACGCTTCGTGCTAGCAGATCGCGAGCGAAGTCAGGCGGGTAGCTCAGTTGGCAGAGCGTCGCCTTTACACGGCGAATGTCGCAGGTTCGAGCCCTGTCCCGCCTAACCTCTCCCCTCCACGGGTCCCGTCCCGCACTTCGGTGATCCCCTCAGCCCGGCCCACCGGTGGGGACGACACAAACGCTTCCCCGCCCGCACTGCGGCGGCTATGGTCCCGGCCGCCCGATGAGCGAGCCCACGACCGAGTCCAACCCGATCTCCGAAGCGTACCAGCGCGCCACGCGGATCAACGCGAAGCTGTCGTCGCGCTTCGACGCGAACCTCGTGTCCGAGGGCAAGCGGCTCGCGCAGCAGCTCATCGATCACGTGCGGGAGAACGTCGACGACTACGAGGACTTCGTGCGTCGCGTGGAGCGCTCGGAGCAATTCAGCCTGCACGACTCCGCGCAGGTCGCGAAGACCGAGCGCGAGCTCAAGAACTTCTACGTGCGCGCCGCGGATCTGCTCGAGACGATCACCGACGTCGAGAACCGCCAGTCGCGTCGCCGCTGACCGCTCGCGATCACCGCAGGTTCGCGAGCAAGAACGCGAGCTGATCCACGTAAGCGTCGACCGTCTTCGCGCGGACGTCCGCGCCGCCGTGCCCGGCGTTCTCCTCGATGCGGAGCAGGTTGACGTGATCCGCCGGTGACACCGCCTCGATCGCCGCGACGAACTTGCGCGCGTGCATCGGATCCACGCGGTCGTCCGTGTCGGCCGACAGCATCAACAGCGCCGGGTACGTCACGCCGGCCTTCACGTGGTGGTACGGCGAGTACGCCTTCAGGATCGCGAACTGCGCCTCGTCGTCGGCGCTCCCGTACTCGGGCACCCACGCCTTCCCGATCCCGAACATGTGGTAGCGCAGCATGTCGAGGAGCGGCACGGCGCAGATCACCGCACCGAACAGCTCCGGACGCTGCGTCATCGCCGCGCCGACGAGCAACCCACCGTTACTCCCTCCGCGGATCCCGAGGTGCGCGGGGCTCGTGTACTCCTGCTTCACGAGCCAGTCCGCCGCCGCCGCGAAGTCGTCGAAGACGTTCTGCTTGTTCTCGAGCATCCCGGCCTTGTGCCAGGCCTCGCCGTACTCGCCGCCGCCCCTCAGGTGCGGCGAAGCGTAGACCCCGCCGCGCTCGATCCACGGGAGGATGAACGAGCTCCACTCCGGAGTGATGGAGATGTTGAACCCGCCGTAGCCGTACATCAGCGTCGGGCGCTTACCGTCGAGCTCGAGCCCCTTCGCGTGGACGAGGAACATCGAGATCTCGGTGCCGTCCTTCGAGGGGAACGTCACGCGCTTCACGACGTACTTCTCGGAGTCGACCGGGATGTCGACCTCGGCGAACAGCGACGTCTCACCGCTCGCGATCGACGTCTTGTAGATCTTCGGCGCGTAGTTGAACGACGAGAACGAGAAGTAGGCGGTGTCCTGCTTCGCGTCGCCGATCAGCGCCGACGCCGTCCCGATCGCCGGGAGCTCGACGGCGCGTGGGTTCTTCCCGTCGAGGTCGCGGACCTCCAGCGTGGTCGCGACGTCCTTCAGGTACGCGATCGCGAGCTTGCCGCC
>JAUHYN010001063.1 GCA_030426505.1 bacterium
GTGGCGTCGCGGTCATCAACGTCGGCGCGGCCACCGAGGTCGAGATGAAGGAGAAGAAGGCGCGCGTCGAGGACGCGATGCACGCGACTCGCGCGGCGCGCGAGGAAGGCATCGTCCCCGGCGGCGGCGTCGCGCTCATCCGTGCGCGCAGCGTCCTCGCGAAGCCGAACCTCACCCCGAGCCAGAACGCGGGCGTCCAGCTCCTCTGGCGCGCGTGCGAGGAGCCGCTCCGTCAGATCTCGAGCAACGCGGGCCAGGAAGGCTCCGTCGTCCTCGACAAGGTCGCGTCGTCGGAAGGTGCCCACGGCTTCAACGCCGCCACCGAGACGTACGAGGACCTCGAGGCCGCCGGCGTCATCGACCCCACGAAGGTCGTCCGCACGGCCCTCGAGAACGCCAGCTCCGTGAGCTCGCTCCTTCTGACGACCGAGGCGCTCGTCGCCGAGAAGCCGAAGAAGGACGAGGGCCACAGCCATGGCGGCGGTGCCGACATGGGCGGCATGGGCGGCATGGGCGGCATGGGCGGCATGGGGTTCTAGGCGAAGCAGGTCTCCTTCGGAGACCTGCCTGAGCCTGTGCCAGGAAGGCGCGCGCGAAAGCGCGCGCCTGACGTAGGTACGGGGCGCCACGCACCCACGAGGTACGGTCGCCCCGCACCCCGCACCGACTCTGAAGACCCCGCGCGGGCTACGGCCCTCGCGGGGTTTTCTTTTTCCTCGTGAGCCACCGCGTCGCGGCGCTCCGACCGGCGCTGCGACCTGCCCAGATGGACGATCCGACACGGGGCGGAGATGGGCATGATGTCGCGGACGTGAGTTCGAATCGGATCGGACTCGGGCGAGAACCCGAGAAGTGCGGAGCGGACTTGGATGTGCATCGTCCTCGACGGGTGCGTGCATCTCGGATCGCCCCGGCCCTCAGCCTCGCGCTCGCCGCCTGCGCCGGGGACGCGAGCGACCTCGTACCGCCGCCGCGCGACGGCGGCGTGCGCGACGCCGGCTTCCGCGACGCGGGGTTCGAGCGACCGTATTGCGGAGACGGGATCTGCGAGGATCCGGAGCGCTTCGTCTCGTGCCCCGCCGACTGCTTTGGCCACCCCTATTGTATGGACGGAGTCGAGGGCTGCGATTGCTCCTCGAGCTTCACGCTCGGCGACGACGACTTCGTGCAGGACAACTGCGCGGACGCCGACAACGTGTGCGTCCCCTGGGATCTGCTCTCGGGACGTGGCATCGACATGGCGTTCCCCGCCCAGACGTGTGTGAAGCGCTGCACCCGCGATGCCGACTGCGGCCACAACGACCACGGCGGCCCGCGGCGCTGCGTGGACATGGACGTGCCCGGCGTCGCAGCGCGCGTGGGATCGATCTGCGTGGACCGCATCGCCGAGCTCGATGAACCGTGCGGCGCGTCGCTCGACAACGCCATCCACACGGCGACCCCCGGTGGACGCGTGCGGACGCCGGACGAACAGGTCGGCTGTCCCCGGGACACGGTGTGCCTCTACAACGCGAACGACACGTTCGAGCCCGACGAAGGCATCTGCGTCCAACCGTGCGGGCGCCCCGGCGACGCCCGCTGCGAAGGCGCGTATCCGTACTGCAACCCGGGCGTGCTCGAGATCGGCACCGCGACCGTGGGCGCGTGCGGTCGCCGACTCGGTTTCGGGGCGTGGAGCTTATCCACAGAACGAGAGCCTCGCTTCACCTCGCTCTGCGATCGCGGGGGCCCCGCGTCCCTGATACCGTTCTCGCTGTCGCCGTTGGGCATCCCCGCGAGCATCTGCGTCGAGGAGTGCAGCGTAGGCGGCGCCGAGCCCGACCGAGCTTGCGCGTCGACCGACCCCACGAACCCCGTGGTGTGCCGCGTGCTCGCCCCGGACATCGGCGACGGCTTGTGCATGCAATCCGGCGTCGACCTCGCCCTCGACACGTGCGGCGGGCGCGGCGTCTACGGCCTGGGCCGCGTGGGCTTTGGCGTCACGTTCGGCGCCGCCCAGATTGGAGTCCAATGGTGCGTCGACCGGCTGCCGGAGCCGCTGCGTGCCGCCGTCGTCAGCGCGGGCCGCGTCGTCGTGGGCGCCGGCGACGACTGCGCCGCCGCCCCTCTCGACGCCTTCCGCTGCCCGGAACCGTCGCTCTGCACCCCCTCCGGCGAGTGCGTCGTCCCGTGTACGCTCCAAGGCCCCCCGAGCGACTGCGTGGATGCGCTCGCGATGGTCGGGCAGACCAGCTCGACCGCCGCGTGCGTCGTCGCCGGGACGAGCACCGTGGTGGGGGTGTGCGGGGGATAGAATCGACGAGCAGATTCTTCACGAGCTGTTGGGCGATCGTCGGACCGCCTGAGCCAGTCGACGCCGCGGTGTGAGAAGAAGCGGCGGTCCTCCGCGGAGACGAAGGCCTGCGGGACGAACGAGGGAGGTCGTCGAGGTCCACTCAGAATCAACATACCGGGCGTACGCAACCGACGAGAGGCGAAGCCGGCGCGGCGAGTACACGAGAAGGGCGCTGGCGACAGGTGTGCGAGAGCTCTTCAGCAGCCCGCTAGTTGTCGTCCATCGCGTAGCCGAACGCGAAGCCCTCGGCGTCGCCGCCTTCTCGAGGCGTGCGTGCGCCGGGCGGCACCATCACCCGCAGGAAGTAGCGCTTGCCGACGCCGAACGCGGCGCCGAGCTCGGCGGGCGCCTGCGCGCCGGGACCTCGGGACGTGAACGTCAGCTGGCGCACCGCCGCGTAACTCCATCCCTGCGGGGGACGGCCGGTCGATTCGATGCGCCCGTGCGCGACGACTTCGCCCTGTTCGTCGACCACGTCCACTGCGACGTCGGGATCGTCGACACCGACGAGCACCGTGAGCCGCGGCTCCGTGGGATCGCCGAGTCCGTCCATCGCGAACGCCCGCACCGGGAGCGGCACACGGGCCTCGCGAAGCAGGGCCGCCGCGTCACGATCCCACACCGTGTCGACCGTGCGCCCCTGCGCGATCGCCTGGTCGGCGCGCTCGATCGGGTCGCACGCGAAGCCACGACCGTTGCCATCGCCGTCGCGCTGACGCGGGTTGTAGACCGTCGGGCAGTTGTCGTCGCAGAACGGCGCCGCGTCGTTGCGCCGCCACTCGCTCCCGTCGCAGGGCGCGTCCGCGTTCGGGTTGCCGTCCTCCGCGATTCCGTCTCCGTCCATGTCGTCGTCACACGCGTCGCCGACGCCGTCGCGGTCGGCATCCTTCTGCATCGGGTCTGCGTCGTTCGGGCAGATGTCGCACGGCGCCGCGAGGCCATCGCCGTCGACATCCGAGTTGTCGGTGCTGGCGACCCGATCGCACAGGTCGACCGCGTCGGTGAGGCCGTCGTCGTCCGTGTCCGAATCGCAGACGT
>JAUHYN010001064.1 GCA_030426505.1 bacterium
CCCAGATGGCGATCGCGAACATCCCGATCAGCTTCTCGAAGAGCGCCTCGCCCCACTCGACCCAACCGTGCGCGATCGTCTCGCAGTCGGAGTTGGTGACGAACACGTGGCCCTTCGCGCGCAGCCGCTCCCGCAGCTCGACGTAGTTGTAGATCTCGCCGTTCGCGACGATCTGCACCGCGCCGTCCGCGCCGTAGAGCGGCTGACGCCCGCCGCCGAGGTCGATGATCGAGAGGCGCCGGTGCCCCAGGCCGCAGCCGCCCTCGTCGTCGAAGTAGTAGCCCTCGTCGTCCGGCCCGCGACGCGAGAGCGTCGTGTTCATCGCGCGCAGGATCTCGCGCGGGAGCCGCACCCCCTCGGGGACGACGATCCCACTGAGGCCGCACATGGACTCAGCCCGACATCGCGCCGAGCGCGTCCTCGACGCGCCGACGCAGGCCCTTCACGTTCTTGCGCTCGCGCACCCAGTAGATCGGGCGCGATTGGCTCTCGTGATAGGTGCGGATCGCGATCTCCGCGAGGAGCCCGAAGAAGAGGCTCTGCACGCCGATGAGCGCCATGAAGACCGCGATGATCAGGAAGGGGTTCCGGTGCGCCCAGACGTTGTGAACGTACTTCTCGTAGAGCGTGTAGAACGCGGACAGCCCGCTCGCGCCGAAGAAGAAGAACGCGAGGCCACCGAAGAAGTAGATCGGCTTGGTCCCCCACGTCCCCAGGAACTTCACGACGAGGAGATCGAGCACGACCTTGAAGGTGCGCATGATCCCGTACTTCGACTCGCCGTACTTCCGAGCGCGGTGATTGACGACCACCTCGGTCACCTTCGCGCCCGACCACGACGCGTAGACCGGGATGAAGCGGTGCATCTCGCCGTAGAGCTGCACCGGGTCGAGCACCTCGCGCCGGTACGCCTTCAGCGTGCAGCCGTAGTCGTGCAGCTTCACGCCGCTCACCCACGAGATGATCGCGTTCGCGATCATCGACGGAATGCGCCGCGACACCATCTTGTCCTGGCGGTTCTTCCGCCAGCCCGAGACGACGTCGTAGCCCTCGTCGATCTTCGCGAGCAGATCCGGGATGGACTTCGGGTCGTTCTGCAGGTCCGCATCGAGGGGGATGATGATCTCGCCCGTCGCGTGGTCGAGGCCGGCGACCATCGCCGCCGTCTGCCCGTAGTTGCGACGGAACCGCACGAGCTTCAGCCGGGGCTCGGTCTCCGCGTACTTCGCGAGGAGCTCCCAAGTGCGATCCCTCGAGCCGTCGTCCACGATGACGATCTCGCCGTCGAGCGTGTTGTCGTCGAGGACGGCGAACGCCTCCGCCAGCAGCTCGTGGACGCTCTCCTCCTCGTTGTAACAAGGGATCACGAGGGACACGTACGGGTCCGACCGTACAGTCCTGTCCATGGCTACGAGTTGTCCGCGGTCGTCGCTCATCCGTCCGTACGCCCCCCATCGCGAAAGGCGCCCCTTCTTGTCTACTGCGAACCGGACAATCCGGCCCGTTTGTCGAGCTCCGCGGACAGTCGCGCCAGTCCGCGACCATAGGCATCCCCGGCCTCGGTCGCCTTCGGGCGCGGCCCGACGAGCTCACGCAGCAGATTCACCATGGATCGAACGTCACCGCTCGAGCAAAGCGGCGTGGCCGTGTCCTTACGCACCTTCCGGGCCGCCTCCACGCGGTTCAACAGGCCCTCCGCGTCCAGGATCACCAGCGCCTGCGAGCCCGCGAGGTCCGCCTTCGATTCGTTTTTCTTAGCGGTTTCCAACGTTTGCCGCATCAGCACGAGATCCGCCCGGAGCAGACACCACGACCCCGCGAGATAAGTGCCCGCCGAGGGCGCGTCCGGGTCCCCTCCCGCCGCGCTCGGTGCGTTCGGCCCCCCGGGCGTCTCGCCCGCACCCACCGACCTCGGCGGCGGCGCGACGACCTCGATGTTGGGGGCCACCGGTCGGGGCGGCGGCGCGGTCGGCGCGGCCTTCAGCGCCCGGACGCTCGAGCCGCTGTCCTCGTCGGCGTCGTCGGAGCGCGCGGAGAGCAGCTCGAGCCAGCCCTCGTTCTCCTCCTCTTCCCAGTCGTCCATCGAGGCGACCGTCGAGGTCTTCGCGCGCTTCGCCTGGCGCCGCTCCTCGGCTTCGCGCAGTCGCTTAAGTCGCGCCTGGAAGGCGTCGCGCTCGCGATCCTCCTCCGCGCGGAGGACCT
This sequence comes from bacterium, assembly GCA_030426505.1. Classification (GTDB taxonomy): domain Bacteria; phylum Myxococcota; class Kuafuiibacteriia; order Kuafuiibacteriales; family Kuafuiibacteriaceae; genus JAUHYN01. The sequence goes on from JAUHYN010001064.1 coordinate 2,203, forward strand.
CCTCCTCCGCCTCGCGCGTCTGGTTGGAGCCGGTCAGCACCTCCACACAACGTTCGTCCGCGGCGGGGTCTTTCCGGCAGGCCGCGCGCAGAGGATCCGCCGCCTTCGTCGTCGCGCACGCGACGACGAGCGCCGACAGCCCGATCGCCCAACCTCGCACGCCGACACTAAACCCCCGCCTCGCCGTCCTGTCACCCACGGCCCGACCAAAATCCCCCATCCCGAGCCTCACTGGCGAGACGCCGCGCAGATCGCCGCCGCCGCCGCGTAACCCTCCACCCGGACCGACGCTTTGCGATCCGCGACCGCGATGAGGATCGGGACGTCGCGCGTCGTCCCCGCGTGGCGCAGCACGCGCACCGCCGCGAGCAGGCCCGCGCCGCCCGGGCCCGCGAGCCGCGAACGCGCGAGCGCCGCCGCCGCGTTCGACTCGGCGCGATCGAGGGCGTCGTAGATCCGCTGCTGCGTGCCCTGCGCGACGACGCCGCGCACGACCCACGGCTCCATCGCGCGCGCGAGCGACGCGGCGTGTTCGAAGTCGAGCTGCGAGTACGGCGCGCGCGCGCCGGAGAACGAGAACAACACGTCGGCCGCCGCCTCCGCGGCCTCCTTTTCGAACGCGCTCAGCGCGCGCACCGCGTTCGCGTCGCCCATCAATGCGAGCGCCATCGTGAGCTCCGCGTCGACGACGTCGCCGAACTGCGCCTTGGGCCGCGCGGCGAGGCGCGTGAGCGTCGCCGCGGAGTACGTGCCGAGCCCGGCGAGCGCGGCGAAGGCGGCGCGGCGCTCGATCGGATCGCGCGAGGAGAGCTGCAGCCGCGCCGTGCGCGCGCCGCGACTGGAGCGCACGTTGGTGTCGACCCAGACCCGCCCCTTCAGCGAAGCCGGCAGCGGCGCGATGGTCGACGCCGAGAACCGGTGGCGATTCTCGACGAGGAGCTCGGCGACGTCGGATCGGATCTCGGGCGCGCCGCGCTCGAGCAGCTCGAGCAACACGCGACGCGCGCGGCGACTGTGACGCGGGAAGTGGACGCGCCCCGCCGCGAGCTGGACCTCGGGATCGGGATCCTTCAACGCGTCGTACAACATGATCTGCGGGCGCTTCTGCTCCATCATCGCCAGCGCGCGCGCCGTGTTCCTCCGCTCCTCGAGCGATCCCTCGTACAG
>JAUHYN010001065.1 GCA_030426505.1 bacterium
ATCATCGGCGTGCGCGCGGCGCGGCTCTGGAGGTAGTCGCCTTCGGTCGCCTCCGGGAGGTCGCGGACGCGTGTCACGGTGACCGGCGCGGCGAACGTGAGTCCGTGCGGCTCGAGCTCGAACAGGAGGTCGGCGGGATCGCCGATCACGGAGATGCGGATCTCGGTCTCCTCAGCGAGCGCGCCGGGTGGGACGTCGATCGCGAGGCGCTCTCCTTCGAGCGCGACGCGCCCGCCGGTCGGTCCGATCGTCGCAGCGACGGACTCACCCCGGACGAGCGGGATCGCGAGGTCTTCTTCCGCGCCGCCGTCGCGCGTCCTGCTCACGCCGCCGTCGCGCGCCCCGCCGTCGTCGCCGCCCTCCGAGCAGGCGCCCGAGATCAGGGCGAGGGAGAGCAGGGGGAGGAGGCGTCGTCGCATGCGACGAGGATGGGGGCTGCGCGGCGCGTCCGACACCTCGGGCCCGGGTGGTTTTCTGGGTACCCGTGCCCGAGGCCTACTCGCACACCTCCCACTGCACCGCGCCGCACCGCCCGGTCGTCGCGCCGGTGCAGGCGAGGCCCGTCGCGCACTCGCCACCCGAGGTGCAGGCGCTGCCTTCGGCGCTGCGCGGGGCACAGGTGTTGCCGACGCAGATGTGGTCAGGGTCGCAGAGGTTCTGCAGGCACGGCTCGCCGCCGGAGGGGAGCGCGACGCAGATGCTCGCGTTGCTGCAGAACGAACCGAGGGGGCACAGCCTCCCCGTGTTGTCGCAGGCCTCGCCGAGCCCGCTTACCGAGTACGGCTGGCAGGTGCCGCCTTCGCAGAGCAGTCCGTTTCCGCAGCGGGGTGCGGCGAGCGGGAGATCGTTTCCGGTCGCGCAGGTCTCACCCTCCGCGGCGTCGACGACGCACGTACTCATCCCGGACGGACCGACGCAGTGCAGGCCGAACGCACAGAAGCCGGAGGTCGTCGTGAAGCAAGTCTGTCCGACGCCGAGATCTCGGCGGAGGCAGCGGAGGTCTGGGTTGGCCTGCGTGCCGAGGTTCGCGCAGCGGAGGTCCGCCCCGCAGCGGACGCCGTCGCAAGACGCGTTGACGCCGGCGTACGCGACGCAGGCCGCGCACACGTCGCCGGTGTTCATGCACATGAACGACGCGAGGTCCGACAGCACCGCGGGGTAGCCGCACGAGGTCGCGGCGTCGGCCGTGTCGCAGTAGCCGCCCGCGCACTCGAGATCGAATCGACACGCTTCGCCGGGCGCGCGTGTGCCCAGGAGGAAGTCGGCGCAGATGTTCGACGGGCGCGGCGCGCAGGCGTGTTGTTCGAGTTCGGCGACACACGCGTCGAGCGCAGCGGCGTCGTAGCTCAATCGTCCGTCGTCCGCGGCGGCGCGCGCCGTGGTGAAGAGCGGCTCGAGGTGGGCGGCGGCGAACGCCGGGCACGACGCCTCGTCGAGCGCGAAGTAGTCGAGGTTGGCGCTCTGGCACCGGCGCGCGTACGCGCAGAACGCACCCGCGATGCGGTCGGCGGCGTCGGTGGGATCGAGCGCGGGCGGGCCGCCGTCGCGCGGTGGCTCGACTTCTTCTCCGGCGTCGCGCGCGACGCCGCCGTCGCGCGGGGCGATGCTCGTGTCGTCACCGTCACCGGTATCGGACCCACATGCGGTGATGACGAGCGCGAAAGATGAGCAGACCAGGCGTGACGCGGAGTTCTTCACGATGAGAGAACGAGCGTACCGCGAGGATATATCGCTCGAAAGGCCGAGGAGGCGCTCAGCGGGCCCGTAGGGTGCGATTCGCGAGTGATGGGCCCCCTCACGAGCCCCCGCGCCCGGAACGATTTCGTAACACGACCTCTGTTGATATCACCCGTACGGGATCGATGAAGCGTTACCGAGACGACACAGGCCTCCACACCATCGCCACGAAGAGAGTAGGTGTCGCGGTCCTCGCTGTCGGTCTGTCGGTCGCCTGCGGGTCCGGCGACGAACCGGGCCCCACGCCGGATCCGGATCCGGACCCCGTCGTCGCCTGCGAGCGACCCGACACATTCGAGGCGCGGCGATGTACGCGCGACGATCACTGTGCCTGCGGCTCGTTCTGCGATCTGGGGCAGTGTGCCTTCGAGTGTACGGCGGACGCGGACTGCTCCGGCGGTTGGGTCTGCGACGACTTCGGGCGCTGCGCCCTCGAGGGCGCGAACGTCTTCCCGCTCTCGAACCTCGACGGCAAGGGCCGCTCGATGCTCCAACAGGCGCAGGTGCGCCGGGACCCGAGCGGCATCTACACGCTATCGATCCGCGCCGAAGATGGACCGGTCGCTCGGGCTCGCGTCGCGCCTGGCCCGAACGTCGAGGTCGCGCTGGCACCGCCGGGCGTCGACCTCGACGAGCTCGACTTCGGATCGGAGCTGATGCTCGAGGGTTTGGCTGCCGACTCGGTGACGGACATCGCCGTGAAGGAGTTGCCTACGATGATGGGCGAACCGAGCGCGTCGGCGCGCGTGCAGGTGTTGGACGACGCGGGAGGACGCAGCGAAGCGACGGTCGCACCGGACTTCGTGACCGCGCCGGTCGGACCGCTCGCCGGGGTCTACGCGGGACAGATGCAGCTCGTACAGGTGGGCGCGAATGCGTTCTCGCTCGCGCCGCCGGTCGCTCGCATCACGGTCCCGATTCGCGCGGAGGTCTACGAGCCGAACGGCAACGAAGCGCGCATCCGGATCATCGACGACAGCCGCTTGATGAACCCCGCCGGAGCGTGGACGGGCACGCTCGAGCTCACGCCGGACGACGATGACGCGTTCGGCTCCGTCGCGATGCCGGCCTTCGAGTGGGCTGCGCCGTCGCCGGTGGCCGGGAGTGGCCGGCTGCACGTCGTCGCGGTCGCGGAGCCGGCCGGGCTCCGTACCGATCCGTTGGCCGAGACGTGGCGCGGAGACCTCCGCTTCTCGCTCGCGGTGACGTTGACCGGGGTGTCGGCGAACATCGCGCGGGAGCCGCTCGCGGTGTTCGAGCTGGCGCTGGAGCGAACCGACGACCTCCCCGAGGGCGCGCCCCCGGCGGTCGATCCAGACGCGCAGCTCGCATACGTCCCGGCGCAGGAGGCGACGACGAGGTTCGTCGCCGAACAGAACTACGTCGATCTCGTCGCAGATCTCGAGCAGACGCAACTCACCCTCGAAGACCAACGGAGCGTCTGGCGTCGCGCGCCGTCGGACGCGCTGAGTCTCCCGCAGTCCGCGTTCTCTGGGCCGCTCACGACCGACTCACGAGCGTGGCTCCAGACGGTGCTGGGAGGCTTCATCGCCGACACGCGGCCGCCGACGATGCTCGCGGACCAGAGCGCCGCGGATAACGCGCCGAACATCGGCATGCTCACG
>JAUHYN010001066.1 GCA_030426505.1 bacterium
GACGAAGGCGGCCCGCCGGCGGAGGGCGTCGACCTCGACATCCGCAACAACGTCCTGCACAACTGCGGCAACGAGTCGTTCTTCCACTTCTGGACGGGCGAGAACTGGTCGCCCGGAACGGTGCGCGCGAACGTCGTCGGCAACACGATGTCCGAGGGCCCGAACACTCACAACGGATCGGTCGCGATGTTCGGGTTCGATCGACCGGTCGCGGTCTACCTCGACGACAACAGCTACCCGGGCCGCCCGGTGGTGCCCGACTGGGCCAACCCGGAGGTCGTCGGCAACGCGCACACGATGGCGCCGGTCGACACGCAGCCGCGGACGGAGGCGTACGATCGGGTGTTGGCGGAGGCCGGCGCGTGGCCGCGCGACGCGATGAACCTGCGCACCATCCAACAGGTGCGCTCCGGCGCGGGGGGCTACGGCCAAGTCGACGACGCCGTCATCACCTCGGGCCCGCCGGCGCCCGCCGACGTGGACCGCGACGGCATGCCCGACGCGTGGGAAGACATGAACGGCCTGGTCGTCGGCACCGACGACTCCGCCGGCGACCTCGACGACGACGGCTGGACGAACATCGAAGAGTGGTTGGAGGCGAGGGCGCAGAGCCTGATCGGCGTCACGCCCTGAGCGCTCACGCGCCGAAGATGAACGCGTCCGGGACTTCGGGCGCGAGGTACAGGAGTTGGTCTCTCTCGGCGGGTCCGTACGGTGGCGTGACGTCGTAGCCGCGGAGGACGAGCGCGGCCACGGTCGTGCGGGTCCACGCGGCCCCGGCGCCGGGTAACGAGATGATGGCGAACGGCTCCATCTTCGCCAGCGCCCCGACCCACAGCTTCGTGCCGTAGGACGTGTGGAACACGACCGCCGCGTCGGCGCACCGAGATGAAGCTCGCAGCGCGCGGGCGACGTCGACGCCGTAGACGTCCGGCATGAGGTCGTCGAGGTGTACGACGTCGGGGGCGCTGCGCTCGATTGCCTCGATCGCCGCTCGGCCCCCTTCCGCGCACTCGATCCGTAGGTACGGTCGGATGCGGCCGAGCCTCCGCCGCGCGATGCGCAGCATCGCCGGCGCGTCGTCGACGATCAGGACGCTCGGTCGCTCGTCGACGTCGTCGAGCGAACACACGAACTCGCGACCGTGTTGCCTCGAGAGGAGCTCGGCGAGGCGCGCGCCCGCCTCGAACGCGGAGGGCGAGATCAACACGCTCGGGTGGACGACGTCCTTCGCGCCGTGACTCTTCGTCGCGAGCGCGGGCACGGAGTGTGGGTCATCGCTTCGGAGCGCTTGGTCCCAGGCACCGCACAACACGACGGACACGCGCGGCGGCGCCGCCTCGATCGACTCGACGAGCGTGACCCGAGGACCGAAGCCTTCGACGATCACGCGCCGCCACAAGCGGAGCGCGTATTCGTCGTCGTGGAGGAGCAAGACCGTCGGCAGATCTTCGCGTCGCGCGGGCTGGATCCCGTGGGCGGCGAGGTCGTATCGATGTCCCGAGGGCTCCATCCTCGAACCATCGCCGATCCCCGGGTGGGCCTTCGAGGCGCGCCGTAGGTGCGGGGTCTGACCCCGTAACCCCGCGATCCACACTGTAGCTCATGGGCCACAACTTATCGAAATCGTTGGCTTCCCGCCCTTGAGGCGATCCGCGTCCAGCGCGTATCCCGGATCCTGGAGCGTCGGTCGGGTGGACCGGCCGGGCGCTCGGACAAGGGGTTCATCATGCGTTCGTTCTCTTCTCGTCTCCTCCTCGTCGCGCTCGCCGCGGCGCCCTTCGCGTGCGCCGAGGGCGACCACTTGCATCCCGCCGATGCGATCGAGGAGCCCGCCGTCGCGTTCGTCGCGCAGGACGAGGAGCTCGCGAGTCAGCTCGTCGCCGAAGACGGGTGGCAGCGCTCGCCGGCGATCGCGCTCGAGCAGGCGTTCGATCGCGTCGCGTTCCGGTTCGACGCGACGGGGGACGTGAAGGCGCAGGCGCGCGTGTCGACCGACGGCGGCGCTACGTTCGGGCCGTGGCTCGATGCCGAGATCACGTTCGCGGAAGAGCGCGCGAAGAACGCGCACGTCGACGTGCCGGGCGGCGGCACCCACGTCGAGCTGCGGTTCGCGGCGGAAGAGATCGATCTGTCGTTCCTCGCGGTCGAGGCATTCGAGTTCGAGCCCCAGCCGATCGAGGTCGCGGAGATCGAAGAAGCGATCGACACCACCGCGAGCGGGCTCGCTTCTTCCGGCGTCGCGGTCTCCCGCTCCGCGTGGGGCGCGCGCGCGCACCGCTGCAGCGGCGGTCACCGGCCGAACCGCATCACCGTCCACCACACGGTCACGCCGAACAACGACTCGATGTCGCAGGCCGCGCGCGTGCGTCAGATCCAGTCGTTCCACATGAACTCGCGCGGCTGGTGCGACGTCGGCTACCACTTCCTCGTCGGCCAGGACGGCCGCGTCTACCAGGGCCGGCCCGAGCGCCTGATCGGCGCACACGTCGGTGGCCACAACACGAACAACGCGGGCGTCAGCTACATCGGCACGTACACCTCGCGCGCGCCGAGCAACGCGATGTTCGCCGCGGGCGGGCGCATCCTGAAGTCGCTGTCGCGTGAGTACGGCATCTCGCTCAACCGCACCAACGTGAAGGGCCACCGCCAACTCGGGAGCACCGCCTGCCCGGGCGGCGCGTTGTACAGCCGCCTGCAGAACCTGATCGACATCGCGCGCGGCTCGAACCCGGGCGGCGGCGGTGGGTTCTGCGCCACGCACGGCGGCACGTGGTGCGACGGCCGCGACCTCGTGGTGTGCCGCAACGGTTCGCAGGTGAGCCGGAACCGCTGCGCGCACGGCTGTCAGTCGATGCCGAGCGGCACGCCGGATCGCTGCGCGGCGCCGCCGTCGTTCTGCGCGGGCAAGACGGGCACGTGGTGCGACGGTCAGGATCGCGTCGTGTGCAACGGCGGCGCGACGGTGAGCCGCACGCGTTGTACGCACGGCTGTCAGACGATGCCGCAGGGCACGCCGGATCGATGCGCGCCCGCGCCCTCGTTCTGCGACACGCACTCGGGTACGTGGTGCGACGGTCGCGACCTCGTGGTGTGCAGCAACAACAACGAGCAGAGCCGGATGCGTTGTGCGAACGGGTGTCAGTCGATGCCGAGCGGCACGCCGGATCGTTGCACGCCGCCGCCCGCGGGATCCTACAGCGACCTCCCGGCCGGCGCTGACGCGCTACTCGCGAGCTACGCCACCCTCGACGCGGCCCTGGTCGGGCGCCCGCTCCCCGAGGTGACCGCCCGCGGGGAGGTGCAGGTCCTCCACCGCGAGGGCGTGCACGAGCTGCGGCTCCTGGGTCGCCTG
>JAUHYN010001067.1 GCA_030426505.1 bacterium
CAGTACGCCTGAGTCAGAGCACGGCGCCGATCGCGGCGAGCGCGAGCGCGACGTTCTTCTCCGTCGCCGCGGCGCCCATCAAGCCGATCCGCCACACCTTCCCGGCGAGGTCCCCGAGGCCACCGCCGATCTCCAGACCGAAACGATCGAGGAGCGCGCGCCGCGTCGCGGCGTCGTCGACGCCCTCCGGGAAGCGCACCGCGTTGAGCTGCGGGAGGCGGTACTCGGCGTCGACCACGTACGAGAGGCCGAGCGCCTCGAGGCCGGCCGCGAGCTGTTCGTGATAGCGGCGGTGGCGCGCCCAGGAGGCCTCGAGGCCCTCCTCGGCGAGCATCACCAGCGCCTCGTGCAGGCCGTAGATCGCGTTGACGGGCGCGGTGTGGTGGTAGCTGCGCTTCGCGCCCGAGCCCCAGTAGCCCATCACCAGGGTCAGATCGAGGAACCAGCTCACGACGGGGGTCTTGCGTGACTTCACGACGTCGACGGCGCGGTCCGAGAGCGTGATCGGTGAGAGGCCGGGCGGGGCGGAGAGGCACTTCTGCGAGCCGGAGTAGACGGCGTCGAGGGCCCAGCCGTCGACGTCGAGCTCGATGCCGCCGAGGCTCGTGACGGTGTCGACGATCGCGAGCGCGTCGTGGCGGTGCGCGATCTCGGCGAGCGTCTTCGCGTCGGAGCGCGCGCCGGTCGAGGTCTCGGCGTGGACGAACGCGACGGCTTTCGCGCCCGGGTTCGCCTTCAGCGCGTCCTCCACCTTCTGCGGATTCACGGGCTCGCCCCACGCGTCCTCGACGAGGACCACGCGGCCGCCGATGCGCTCGACGATCGCCGCCATGCGTCCGCCGAAGACGCCGTTCTTCGCGACCACGACGGTGTCGCCCGGCTCGACCAGGTTCACGAGGCACGTCTCCATCCCCGCGCTGCCCGGCGCCGACACCGGCATGGTGAGCGTGTTCTTCGTCTTGAACGCGTAGCGCAAGAGATCCTGCACGTCGTCCATCAGCGCGACGAAGCTCGGATCGAGGTGGCCGACCGTGGGGCGCGCGCAGGCCGCGAGCACCCGCGGGTGGACGTCGGACGGGCCGGGGCCCATCAGCGTGCGAGTCGGAGGCGAGAAGGAGCGAGGTGTCGTCACGCGCGTGGGCGTACCGCGCGGCGGCGGGTGCGCACAAGCGGGGGAATCGTCAGGCGGACAGGAGCGCCTGGATCTCGTCCATCACGAGGTCGTCGCTCGCGGTATGCACCGCAACGCTCGCGGAGCGGTCGGCGTCTTCGCGGCGCGCGCGGAGCCCTTCGATGTCGGTCGCGAGGAGCGACTCGGCGACGCGGATGAGGGCCTTGGAGCAGTCGTCGTGCGGGTGCGAGAGGAGCACCGGGCGCCGCGCGTTGATCGAGTCGGCGATCAAGCGGTTGTACCGGAGGTTCCCGAGGATCGGCGCGTCCACGGAGAGGAAGTCGTGGAACATCCGCGACACCGCGACGACCGTCCCGCGATCCTTCGGCGAGATGATCTGGTTGCCGATGATGTACGCGCCGAACGCTTCGACGCGGCGCCGCGCCATCGTCGCGACGTGCGGATCGAGGCGCTCGAGCTGCGCGAGCACGTCGACGACACGATCGGTCTCGGAGGACGGGACCATCGTATCGACGAGATCCTGGCGATCGATCTTCTTCGCGGCCTCGCGGATCACGCGATACACGGCCGCCTTCAGGAACGCGTACGCGTTCTGGAACGAGGTGAGCTGCGGGAGCAAGACCACGACGCGGAGATCCGCGAGCGTGTAGAGATCGACGACGTTGTAGGCGATGCCGGCGCCGACGTCGATCAACACGACGTCGGCGTCGATCGATTCGATCCGGCGCATCAGCTTCTGCTTCTGCGCGTGCGCGATGTTCGCGGCGCCCGGTATCGCGCCGCAGCCCGCGACGAGCGAGAGGTTCGGGACTCCGACGTCGAGCATCAGCTCCTCGAGGTCGTCGACCTCTTTTTCGAACAGCGCTTGCAGGGAGAGGTGGACGCGGTCGAACCCGAACAACGTGTGTTGGTTCGCGGCGCCGAGGTCCGCGTCGATCAGGACGGTACGCTGCCCCGCCTTCGCGAACGCGACGGCGAGGTTCGACGCGACGAGGCTCTTGCCGACCCCGCCCTTGCCACCGCCTACGGCGATGATGCGCTTCGCGCGACGGACCATCTTCGTGTCCTCAATCCTCTGCGTTGTCGACGCGGTCGCGGACCGACACGACGATCTCGGCGAGCGCGCCGGCGTCGATCTGGAGGTCGACGGCCGAGTCTTCGTACTCGAGCTCGACGCCCTCCTCGGGGTCACAGCCCGCGCCGACCACGTGGCAGATGCGGTTGGCGAGGTGGACGATGTTGATGAGGTCCTTGCTCTGAGGGGCGAGGCTCTCCACGAGCTCGAGGTCGTGGTGGAAGAAGACCGCGTGCTCGAGCGAGTCGGAGAGGTTCCAACGGCTGACGAGCAGGCCGCCGACGTCGTTGTGCGTGAACCCGAAGATCTTCTGCTCGGCCTCGGGGCTCGACAGGCCTTCCTTCTCCGCGAGCTTGTCGGCTTCCGCGAGCTTGTCGCGCGCGCCGTTGTTCATGACGACGCGACCGACGTCATGCATCAGCCCGGCCACGAACGCCTCGTCGGAGGCGACGTTGGCCGCCTTCGCGATCTCCTGCGCGGCGGTCGCGCACGCGACGGCGTGGATCCACAGCCCGCGCTCGCGATCGCCGTAGCGCTTGTAGATGCCGCGGCACGCGGCCGAGATGACGAGGTTCTTCAGGCCGTCGAAGCCCATCACCATCGCCGCCTGCGCGAGGCTCTTGATCTCGCGGGGGAGGGCGTAGAGCGCGGAGTTCGCGACCTTCAGGATCCGCGCGGTCAGCCCGGGGTCTTCCTGGAGGATTTCGGCCAGATGGCGCGCGGTGACGTTTTCGTCCTGCATCGCGCGGAGCGCCTTCGAGGCCACGACCGGAATGGTCGGGATCTCGAGGTTCGACTCGATCAACTGGGCGATTTGCTTGGGGTTGTGCTGGACAGCGACCATAGGACTCACCTGCGACCTTCGATGGGGACATCGGCCAGAATCGAGGCAGTTGAAGCGTAACTTTCGGTGCCAGCTGCCATACTAGGGTGTGATGATGAAGCGCAGCTTGGCCCTGCTCGTGGGAATGGCCGCCGTACTGGGCTTTGTGAGCCTGGACGGCTTCTCGAAGCCGAGCCAGAGGGACTATCCGTTGAAGAAGACCGACGCAGAGTGGAAGAAGCAGCTGACCAGCGAGGAGTTCCGCATCCTCCGCGAGAAGGGTACGGAGCGCGCCTTCACCGGCGAGTACTGGGACCACAAG
>JAUHYN010001068.1 GCA_030426505.1 bacterium
CTGAAGTTCGAGCCCGGCGACGAGCTGCTCACGACCGACCAGGCGTACGGCGCGTGCATGTGTACGCTCGACCACGTGGCCGCGACGACCGGCGCGAAGGTCGTCTGCGCGAAGATCCCGTTCCCGATCGAGCGCCCGGAGCAGATCACCGAAGCGATCCTCGCGCGCGTCACCGACCGCACCCGCCTCGCGATGCTCGATCACATCGCGAGCCCGACCGGCCTGATCTTCCCGATCGCCGAGATCGTCGCGGCGCTGAACGAGCGAGGCGTCGACACCCTCGTGGACGGCGCGCACTCCGTCGGCCAGGTCCCGCTCGACCTGAACGCGATCGGCGCCGCGTACTTCACGACCAACGCGCACAAGTGGCTCTGCACGCCGCGCGGCGCGGCGATCCTCCACGTGCGCAAGGACCGCCAGGACCGCGTCGTCCCGCTCGTCACGAGCCACGCGTACCACGCGAAGGAAGATCGCTTCCGCGCGCAGTTCGACTGGACCGGCACCGACGACCCGACCGCGCACCTCGTGATCCCGGACGCGATCGAGTACCTCGGCGGCCTCCTCGAAGGCGGCTGGCACGAGCTCTACGAACAGATCCACGCGCGCGTCATCGCGGGGCGCTGGACGATCCTCGAGCGCCTCGGCCTCGAGTCGCCCTCCCCCGACGACATGCAGGGCGCACTCGCCGCGATGCTCCTCCCCGACGGCGACGGCCGCGTGGACTGGATCCTCGATCCGCTCAGCCAAGCGCTGTGGGACGACCACAAGATCGAGGTCCCGGTGTTCCCTTTCCCCGCGCCGCCCAAGCGGATGCTCCGCGTCTCGGCGCACCTGTACAACTCTCCGACCGAGTACGAGCGCCTCGCCGAGACCCTGGCGACGCTCATCTGAACGTCGCGCCCGCCCGAGTCGCTTCGATGGTCGCGTCCTCCGCGCGGATGCGGCCGCCGCGAGCAGCAAGGCCGCCCGCCGCCTACTGCGAGCGGCCGGCGGGAGGACCGCTACCCGACAGACGCGCCGCGCGCTCCATCAGGTAGCGCCGCTCCGGCTCCGACGCCGTTCGCTCCGCCGCGCGGTGATACGCGGTGACCGCTTCCTCGCGCGCGCCCGTGCGCTCGTACAGATGCGCACGGACGGCTTCGAGGCGGTGGCTCGTCGCGAGCCGGCCGTCGGCCTCCAGCGCCCCGAGCGCTTCGAGCCCGGCCGCGGGCCCCCGCACCATCGCCAACGCGATCGCGCGGTTCAGCGCGACCATCGGGTTGTCGGTCATCCGCTCGAGCATCGTGTAGAGCGCGAGGATCTGTGGCCAGTCCGTCGTGTCCGTGTCGGGCGCCTCGTCGTGCAGCGCCGCGATCGCGGCCTGGAGTTGGTACGGACCGACGCGCCCGCGCGCCATCGCCGCCGAGACGAGCGCGACGCCCTCCTCGATACGCTCACGCAACCACAGCGATCGATCCTGCTCGTCGAGCGGGACGAGGTCCCCCGCCTCCGTGGTGCGCGCCGGCCGACGCGCGTCCGTCAGCAGCATCAACGCGAGCAGCCCCTCGACCTCCGGGTCCTCGGGCAGCACCTGCACCACGTCGCGCGCGAGGCGGATCGCTTCGTTCGCGAGATCCGTCCGGACGAGCTGCGCGCCCACGCTGCTCGCGTAGCCCTCGTTGAACATCAGGTAGAGGACGTGCAGCACCGAGGGTAGCCGCGCCGGCCACGCGTCCTTCGGGAGCTCGAACGAAGCGCCCGCCTCCGCGATCGTCCGCTTCGCGCGGGAGATGCGCTGCGCCATCGTCGACTCGGGTACGAGGAACGCGTTCGCGATCTCGGCCGTCGTCAGTCCGCCCACCGCGCGCAACGTCAACGCGATCGCGGACGGCGAAGTCAGCGCCGGGTGGCAACACAGGAAGAGCAACAACAGCGCGTCGTCGCGCTCGGAGAATGCGAAGGGATCCACGACCGCGTCCGCCTCGACCGCCACTCGATCCTCCCGCGCGCGCCGCGCCGTATCGCTCCGGTCCGCGTCCATCCAACGTCGCGACGCGACCCGCACCAACCACCCGCGTGGGTTGTCGGGGCGGCCCTCGCGCGGCCAAGAGGTCGCCGCCGCCAGCAGCGCCTCCTGCACCGCGTCCTCCGCGCTCGCGAAATCGCCGGTCCGCCGCGTGAGCGCGGCGAGCACCGTCGGCGCGAGCTCGCGCAGCAACGTCTCCGTCGTGGGGACCGCTCCCGTCACCACATCGATCGTGACCGCGCCGCTACGCGGGCGGCTCGCCCACCGGCCGGATCTCGACGTCGATGCGGACCGGCTCGCCCCCGCGCCCCGGCGACGCCGAGACGCGCCGCGCGATCTCGATCGCGCGCGCCTCGTCGCACGCGAGGATCCAGAACCCCGCGAGGAACTCCTTCGACTCCGCGAACGGCCCGTCGGTCACCGCTGCGGTGCCGTCGGGCTTGGCGCGCACCAGCTTCGCCTGCGACGGCGGCGCGAGACCCTCCGCGACCAGCAGCTCGCCGTTGGCCACGAGCTCCTCGTTGAGCGCGTGCATGAAGTCGATGTGCCGCTTCAGATCTTCCATCGGCATCTGCCCGAACTCCGCCATCGCTCCCTGGGTCCCTTGCATCAAAAGCATGTACTTCATCTCGATTGCTCCTCTTGCCCTGGACGTCGTCGCCGACCGCCCCATCTCGACATGGAATCGTACGATTTCGACACGCGCGGTCGAGCCGCCGTGGATACCCGCCGATGACCCCCGTGAGGACCCTCCTTGATCGCTCGACTCCGCCGTCGCTTCGTGGCCGTCGCCGACTGGTTCGTGCCCGCGTCGTTCCAGACCGACGCCGACGTCCGGCCGTCCGAGGCGCTCTTCAAGACGCGGATCGTCGTCGGCATCGCGCTCGTCATCTCGCCGTGTGTCCTGTTGATGTGGACGGTCCGCATCACGCTGGAGGGCGTGGTGTCGCCGAGCCTGATGTTGCTCCTCGCGGCGGCCGTCGTCATCGGGCTCCTCCCGTTCTACGTGCGCCGGACGGGCGACCACCGCCTCCCGATCCTCGTGTTGATGTGCGTCGGCACGCCGGTCATCTTCATCCGCACCTTCGCGACGGGCGGCATCGAGGGCGCCGTCGTCAGTTGGTACCTGCTCCCGCCACTCCTCGCATCGCTCCTGATGTCCCGCCGCGCGACGATCGTGGTCACCGCGATCTGCCTCGTGGCGTTCGTGATCACCGCGAACGCGAAGGCGCTCGGGATCCCCGTGGGGCCGGCCTACGCGTCGGCCGCCGTGCGCGGGACGGTCTTCGGCGTCCTGGTCGTCCTCGCGACGCTGATCATGCTCGCGCACGTCCACGAGCGCGAG
>JAUHYN010001069.1 GCA_030426505.1 bacterium
AACCTCGACCGACGGCGAACGCAGGGAGGTGAGCGCGACCACCCGCGCCTCAAGAGGCGTCAGGCACTTCGCTCGGGCAGCGCAGGATGAACCAGGCCCCGAACACGATCACCGCACCCACGCCCGCGAGCAGGAGGGGGTGGCGATCGCCGGTGGTGCCGAGGAACACGAAGCTCGCGACCATCGCGCTCACCGCGATGACCTTGACGTGCGTCGGAATGACACGGTGCTCGTGCCAGCGCTGGAGCGTCGGCCCGAACCGGGGGTGGTGGTAGAGCCAGTCGTGCAGGCGCGGCGAGCTCCGGGAGAAGGCCCAGGTCGCGAGGATGAGGAAGACCGTGGTCGGCATCCCGGGGACGACCGCGCCGATCGCGCCCAGACCGACGAATCCGAGGCCCAGGAGCAGATAGGCCCACCGAACGATGCCGGTGGCTTGTCGGACCTCGTCCCTCATGCCTGTTCTATTCGTCCAACGATCGGGGGGGATCAAGCGATTGCGTCGACTTCGTCCACGTTTTTGCGCGGACGCGCCGGTCGAGCGGGCGGTCCATCGGCGCAGACCCCGTGATTTCTGGTAACCCGATCACGCTCGAGTGGGTCTTTTCAGCGAGGACGATGATGAAGGACGACGTGCTGAGAGCCCAGGCCAAGGATCCGGCCGCCTTCGCGCGCCTGGTCGCCCGCTACGGGAACATGGTGCGGGGATACGCGGCGGGGTGGGTCGGGGACGCGGCGGACGACGTCGCGCAGGACGTGTTCGTGGACGCGTACCTGCGCCTGGACCAACTCGAAGATCCCGCGCGGTTCGGCGGTTGGTTGAGGCGCATCACGCACAAACACTGCGACCGGCGGACCCGTCGGCGGCGCGTGACCGAGGTCGACACCGAGCTCGTCGCGCCCGCCGAACCGGACGTCGATGGCGCGTGGCTGTTGGACGCGATCGAGCGGCTCCCCGCGCACGAACGGATCGTCGTCGCCCTCCATTACCTCGGCGACGAACCGCAGAAGGACGTCGCCGACTTTCTGGGGCTCCCGCTGTCGACTGTGAAGAAACGTCTTCACACCGCGCGCGGGCGCCTCGCGAAGAGGAGGCCCGAGATGATCCCCACCCCCGAGACCGTATCGCTCGAAGATCGCGTCGCGTTGTTCGTCGCGCTGCGCGCGGGCGACCGCGACACCGTCCGCGCGATCGTGAAGCGACGCCCCGCGCTCCTCGAAGCCGCGGAGCACTACACCGACGAGGAGGCGTTCGCCGCGAACCTCCCGCTGTCCCATCGGCTCACGCCGTTGATCCTCGCCGCCGGCCGCGGTGACGAAGCGATGGTGGCGCTCCTCCTCGAGCACGGCGCCGATCCCGACGCGACGTGCGGCTGCGACGCGCACGAGACCGCGCTGTTCGCCGCCGCGCTCCGAGGCCGCGAGCGGGTCGTCGCGCAGTTGCTCGACGCGGGCGCGGATCCGACGCGGACGAACCACGTCGGCTTCACGGCGGCCGACGTCGCGCGGATGCGTCGCCACGAGGGCGTGGTGCAGCGGCTCGACGGAGCGCGCCCGAAGGGCGTGATGTCGGAGGGTCCGACGGACGCGACCGGCGCGGCGTCGATGCGCGAAGGACGCCGCGCGAGCGCGCCCGCGATCGACGACCGCCGCCTCGTCACCGGCATCCGCGCGCTCGATCTGTTGGCTCCACTCGAGCGCGGGACGATCGTCCGCGTCCACGGCGCGGCGGAGACCGGTCTCACGGTCTTGCTCGCAGAGCTGTCCGCGCGCTTCGCCGCGATGGGCGGACACAGCGTGTGGACCTCCGGCGGGACCGGCGCGTGGCAGGGGCCCTCGCTCGAAGAGGTCGTCCGCGACCTCGGCATCGAGCGGCACACGACGGTGGTCGGACAAGGCGCGTTGGCGGAGGTCGAGGCGTCGAGCGTCACGCGCGATCCGGTCGCGTTGTTCGTGTTCCTCGGCGACGCGCCGGAAGCCGAGGTCGAAGCCGCGCTCGCGGCGTTCCGCGACACGGCGACGATCACGTTCGTGATCGATCCGTGGGTCGAGGTCACGCGCGGCGTGCGCGCCGCGCCCACGCTCGCCGCGCCCTACGACGCCGTGATCCGAACCTCGCGCGCGCTCGCCGACGCCGGCGTCTACCCCGCGCTCGACGCGGCCCACACGGACAGCGCCGCCGCGGTCCCGTCCCGGCACGAGGCGATCCGCGCCGCCGTCCGCACGGCGATGTCCACCGACGCCGGCGCGTCGGGTGTCGCGCGTCACTTCGCGCAGTGGTTCTCGGTGGTCCGCACCGATACGGGGCACCCCGGCGAGGTGAGTACGCTCGAAGAGACGCTGGAGGGGTTCGCGACCGTGGTCGGGCTCGGGTAGTCTGCCGAAGTGATCTCTCGTTTGGTCTGGGTCGCCGCCGCGCTCGCACTCTTCCCCCTCCGCGCGATGGCGTACACCTGCACGCCGGTCCCGAACTCGAGCCCGCCGATCACGCAGGTGTGGCAGCAGCGCTGCATCCCGTTCTGGATCAACGGCGACAGCGACCTGATGTCGCGGTCGAACATGGAGCAGATCATCACGCAGAGCTTCGCGGTGTGGTCGACGAACGACTGCACCGACCTCGCGTTCACCAACGCGGGCCCGACGGATCAGCTCGCGGGGTTCGATCCGGATCGCTGCGACAACAAGAACGTCATCGCGGCGGTCGACACCCAGGGCGAGCTGAACGACTTCTTCGACTCGCCGGATCTCCTCGCGGTGACGCTCACGTCGTTCTCGCGCGCGACCGGCGAGATCTTCGACGCCGACATCCTCTTCAACGCCGCGACGTCCGACTTCGTGTTCGACGACATCACCACCGTCGGCCTCTGCCAGGCGCGCAACCCGCGCCCGTACGATCTGCGGAACACACTGGTCCACGAGATCGGGCACTTCATCGGGTTCGATCACGTCGGCATCGAGGGCGCGACGATGTTCCCGTCCGCCGTCCAGTGCGAGACCGAGAAGCGCACCCTCGCGCCCGACGATCTCGACGCGGTCTGCACGACCTACCCCGCCGGCGCCGCGACGAAGACCTGCGCGCCGCCCGACACGTACGAGAAGGGCGGCGACCCGACGATCTTCCGGGACCAGTGCGCCAACATCGGCGTCGAGCTGTGCGAGGACCGCGCGGGCAACACGTGTTCTTGCCGATCGACCCGGTCGACGGGACCGGGGCGCGGCGGCGCGTGGGCGGCGGTGGTGTTGGGGTTGGCGGCGCTGGTGTTGCGCCGCCGGGCTTCGCTCACCGGTAGATGAACTTCAGCACTTCCTCGGAGATCATGAACTCGTCGCCGTACTTGATCT
>JAUHYN010001070.1 GCA_030426505.1 bacterium
CGCGTACCGCACGCGCTTCGGATCGTAGGGGCTCACGTCGTCGGCGCTCGCGCGCGCGAGCTCGTAGCCGGCCTCGCCGAGGATCGCGCCGAGCCGCACGAGGTCCTTGTCGACGATCTGATCCTGCAGCGTCTTCGTGTTGGTCGAGACGATCACGCGCCGGCCCGAGAGCGCGGCCGGCACCAGGTACGCGAGCGTCTTGCCGACGCCCGTGGGCGCCTCGACGATCGCGACGCCGCCCTCCGCGAGCTTCGCCTCCACCGCCTCGGCCATGCGGATCTGTTCCGGGCGCGCCTCCCAGCCGGGGAGCACCCGATCCGCCGCGCCTCCCTCGCCGAGGAGCGCCTCGATCGTCGGAATCGGCGACATTCGAGCGCACCGTAGCGCGGTTCGCTCTGGTACCCTACGGCGACTTTGGACGACGTCGATCTCTCGGCTCCTCACCTGTACTTGAACCGCGAGCTGTCCTGGCTGGACTTCAACCGCCGCGTCCTCGACCTCGCCCGCCGGTCGGACGTCCCGGTCCTCGAGCGCCTCAAGTTCATCGCCATCACGTCCTCCAACCTCGACGAGTTCTTCATGGTCCGCGTGGGCGGCCTCGAACGCCACGCCCGCGCCGACGACGACGCCTTCGAGATGGGCCCCGACGGCCTCGAGCTCGACGTCCTCCTCCGCGAGGTCTGGGCTCGGGCCACGCGACTCGTCGCCGACCTCTCCGCGATCCTCGACGACGAGGTCCTCCCCGCGCTCAAGGACAAGGGCATCCGGATCGTCGGCCCGACCGTGATCGACGAAGGCCTCACCGACGACGCCCTCGAGTTCTACGAGCGGGAGGTCCACCCGTGCCTCACGCCGATCGCGATCGATCCGGCGCACCCGTTCCCCAACCTCAAGAACGGTTCACTGAACCTCGCGCTGCGCGTGAAGAACCGGATGCCCATGAAGAAGCGCGCGCGGTTCGAGCAGCCGACCGGCGAGCTCCTCGCGCTCGTGCAGGTCCCGTCGGTGCTCCCGCGCTTCGCGCCGTTCCCCGCCGCGGGCGAGCGCTTCCGCTTCCTCGCGCTCGAAGGCGTGATCAAGCGCTTCGTCGGCCAGCTCTTCCCCGGACACGACATCCTCGAGGCGAGCCCGTTCCGCGTGCTGCGCGCGAGCGATCTCGACATCGCGGAGGACGAAGCCGAGAACCTGTTGTCCACGATTCAGGACGAGCTCCGCCGCCGCGACCGCGGCGAACCGGTGCGCCTCGACATCGCGGACGACGCCTCCGAGGAGCTCACGTCGCAGCTGTCGGAGCTGATCGGCGTGGCGCCGCGGCAGGTCGTTCGCGTGCGGGGGCTGGTCGCGAAGGCCGAGCTGATGAAGGTCTACGGCGGCGTGAAGGCGCCGGACCTCCGCGACGAGCCGTTCAGCCCCGCGCAGCTGCGGCGCCTGCGGTACGCGCCGACGATCTTCCGGTCGATCGCCGAGCGCGACATCCTGCTCCAGCACCCGTACCACTCGTTCCGGCACGTGGTGGAGTTCATCGACCAGGCCGCGTCGGACCCGCACGTCGTCGCGATCAAGCAGACGCTCTACCGGACGAGCGGCGACTCCCCGATCGTGCGCGCGCTGATGCGCGCCGCCGAGAAGGGCAAGCAGGTCACCGCGCTCGTCGAGCTCAAGGCGCGCTTCGACGAGGCGAACAACATCGCGTGGGCGATGGAGCTCGAGGAGAGCGGCGTCCACGTGGTGTACGGGCTGATCGGCCTGAAGACCCACTGCAAGCTGCTGCTCGTGACGCGGCGCGAGGGGGACAAGCTCAAGCGCTACCTCCACCTCTCGACCGGCAACTACAACCCGTCGACGGCGCGCCTGTACACGGACCTCGGCTTGTTCACGGCGGAGGAGGAGATCACGCGCGACGCGATGCTGCTCTTCAACGTGCTCACCGGCTACGCGGAGTTGCCCGAGATGAAGCACCTGCTCGTCGCGCCGTTCACGCTGCGGCGGCGGACGCTGTCGGCGATCGAGCGCGAGATCGAGCACAAGAAGGCGGGCCGGCCCGCGGGCATCGTCGCGAAGATGAACTCGCTCGTGGACGGCGAGGTGATCGCGAAGCTGTACGAGGCGAGCCGCGCCGGGGTCTCGATCGACCTGATCATCCGCGGGATCTGTTGTCTGCGCCCGGGCGTGCCCGGCGTCAGCGAGAACATCCGCGTGCGATCGATCCTCGGGCGCTTCCTCGAGCACTCGCGCATCTTCTGGTGGAAGAACGGTGGCGACGACGAGGTGTTCCTGTCGAGCGCGGACTGGATGCCGCGCAACCTCAATCGCCGGATCGAGGTGGCGTTCCCGATCCTCGACCCGCTCATGCGGCGGAAGATCACGGAGGACCTGCTCCCGATCGAGCTCGCGGACAACACGTTCGCGTGGGTGCTCGACGAAAACGGCGACTACCGCCGGATGAGCCCGCCCGAGAAGGAGGAGCCGCTGTCGGCGCAGGCCGCGTTCATCGCGATGACGCGCAAGCGCGCGAACAGCGGGCGGACGGCGCTGCGCCCCGAGGTGCCCGCGAAGCCCGGCTTCTCGCCGGCGGTGCGCGTGGCGGAGGCGCTCCAGCGGCGCCACGATCAGCGGTAGCGTCCTCGATTCGAAACGCGAGCGGCGCGCGACGGCGCGCGATCGTAACCACGCCCCGACGCGAACGAACCGAGACGCGACGGCCCGAGTCTTGAAAAAGACGGGGCCATGAAAATCTTGGTTCTGTACGCGACACGAGAAGGACACACGAAGCACGTCGCCGAGCGCGTCGCGCGGCGCGTGGAGTGGGCGGGCGCGACGGCCGAGGTCGCGAGCGCCGAGGACATGGACCTCGACCTCGAGCCGTACGACGCGGCGATCCTCGCGGCCTCGGTCCACCTCGGGACGCATGCGTCCCGGATGAAGCGGTTCGTCATCCGGCACCGCGACGCGCTCGAGCGGATCCCGACCGCGTTCCTCTCGGTGAGCCTCACCGAGGCGACCGCCGAGGACGCGCATCAACCGGAGGCGGCGCGCGCGGAGGCGCGACAGACCGTCGATCAGCTGCTGACGGACTTCTTCGAGGCCACCGGGTGGCGGCCGAGCGAGGCGCAGCCGGTGGCGGGCGCCCTGCTCTACCGGCAGTACGGGTGGCTCCTGAAGCTCCTGATGAAGCGGATCGCCAAGAAGGCGGGCGGGCCCACCGACGTGACCACGGACCACGTCCTCACCGACTGGGAGGCGCTCGACGCGTTCGTGGGCGCGTTCGTGACGACGCAGGTGCTCGGCGTGGGGGGTCCAGTCGCCACGGCTGGACCGGCAGTCACCACCGCG
>JAUHYN010001071.1 GCA_030426505.1 bacterium
GAGCTCCGCACACGGCCGGCCTCACCGCTGGGGTTGAAGAGGAGGAACGCCAGCGGCTCGTCGCTCGACAGCGCGATCTTGGACGGGACCACGTCCTGCGCGTAGGCCGATCCCGAGACGGCCAACAGACTCAGCGTCCACGCGAGGCGCATCGCGGGCGATGCTATGCGAGCCCGGGCCCGCGCGAAAGTCACGCCTTCAGGATCGCGGCGTGGTGCGCGAGGTGCGCGTCCACGAACGGCGCGATGAAGTAGTAGCTGTGGTCGTAACCCTCGCGTCGGTGCAGCTCGAGGGGCTGTCCGGCCGCCGCGCACGCCGCTTCGAGGTCCTCGGGGCGCAGCTGGCCGTCGGCGAGGAAGTTGTCGGCCGCGCCCTGGTCCACGAGGATCTTCGATTGGCGGGCGCCGCCCTCGATCAGCGCACACGCGTCGTACGCGCGCCACGCCGCCTCGTCGGCGCCGAGGTACGCCGCGAAGGCCTTCTTCCCCCACGGCACCACCGACGGGTGACAGATCGGCGCGAACGCCGACACCGACTTGAACCGCTCGGGATCTTTCAGCGCTACGACCAGCGCGCCGTGCCCGCCCATCGAGTGCCCCATGACGCCGAGGCGATCCACGTCCGCGGCGAAGTGGGTCCGCACGAGATCGATCAGCTCCGACGTCACGTAGTCGTACATCCGGTAGTGAGCGCTCCACGGGGCCTCGGTCGCGTTCACGTAGAAGCCCGCGCCCTGGCCGAGGTCATAGTCCTCGTCGTCGGCGACGCCCTCAACGCGCGGGCTGGTGTCCGGCGCGAGAAGGATCAGCCCGTGCTCCGAAGCCGCGCGCTGCGCGCCGGCCTTCGTCGTGAAGTTCTGTTCGGTACACGTGAGCCCCGACAGGAACATCACCACCGGCAGGCGCGCGTCCTTCGCGGCGTCCGGCACGTACACGGAGAACCGCATCGGGGTCTTCGTCGCCTGGGCGTCGTGTTCGTACACGCCCTGCGTGCCGCCGAAGCTGCGGTTGGTGCTGATCGTCTTCATCCCTGACTCGTCCCTCACTCCATCACGAACGCCGCCGGATTCACCGTGCGGTGCGCCGCGCTGTCCTCGATCTTCACGTTCGTCTTGCCGTCGTCGCTCTTGTGGTCGTGCGCGAGCAGCAGCGGGCCCACGGGCCGGTACGACTCCCACGACACGCCGCGCGGCGGCTCCTCCTGGTTTTCGAGCTTCATCTCCCACCGCACGATCCGGAACGCGTCAGGATCCACGTACAACCAGTACGTGTCGCCGGACGTGAGCCCCACGCCGGAGTCGTAGGAGATCTTCAGCACGGGGTGCGGCTTTCCGTCGTGGGTCCGCGGCTCCTCCATCTCGAGGTGCGTCCCGGTGTCGAACAGCTTCACGGGGAGCAGGAACCAGTACGTGTCGTTGATCCAACGCGCGTACGCCGCCTTCGCGAGCTCGCGCTCCCGGTCGCCGACGACCTTCTCGCCGTCGACCGTCCCCTTCGCCGTGCGCGACGTGACGTCCAGGAGGGCGTCATTGACGTGCCCCTCTTTGTCCGTCCACGTGATGCGCGCGCGGTTGTCCACGCGATCCCACTTGTGGGTCGCCGCGAAGACGCGCTTGCCCTCGCGCTCGACCGCGAACGTGAAGTCGAGCTGCTTCACCTTGGGCGCCTGGTCGAAGCCCGCGGTCCACGCGACGCGCCGGGCGAGATCGTACGCGGGCGACTTCGGGATCGAGAAGGGCTGAGAGCTGGCCGACTCCGAGGGCGGGGCCGACGAGGGCGCCGACGAGGCGCAGGCCCCCGTGAGCGCAGCGAGCAGGATTACTTTGAATGGATTCATTTGAAACGAAAGTTGTACCGGTTCATCGGCGAGTACTGTTTCGGCCAAGGCAGGGCATAGCCCTGTTCGTTCGCGGCGTGCCGCGTCCAGTAGGGATCGTACAGATGCGCGCGCGCGAGTACACACAGATCCGCGCGCCCCGCGGCGAGGATGCTGTTGACGTCGGCGTAGCTGGAGATCCCGCCGACGGTCATCGTCGGGATCCCCGTCTCCAACCGGATCCGCTCCGCGAACGGCGTCTGGTACAGGCGCCCGTAGCTCGGCCGCGCGTTCGACACCGTCTGTCCGGTCGACACGTCGATGATGTCCGCGCCTGCGGCCACTAGGGCCTTCGCGATCTCGATCGCGTCCTCGGCGGTCGTCCCGCCGGGCGCCCAGTCCGTCGCCGAGATGCGAACGGAGATCGGGCGGTCGTCCGGCCACACCGCGCGGATCGCGGTGAGGACCTCCAGCGGGAAGCGGAGGCGATTCTCGAGCGCGCCGCCGTAGGCGTCTTCGCGCTGGTTGGTGAGCGGCGAGAGGAACGTCGCGAGCAGGTAGCCGTGCGCGCAGTGCAGCTCGAGGAGATCGAAGTCGGCCTCGAGCGCCATCTCGGCGCCGCGCACGAAGTCGGCCTTCACGCGATCCATGTCTTCGCGATCCATCGCCTTCGGCGTCTGCGAGCGCGGCCCGTAGGGGAGGGCGGACGCGGCGATGAGCGGCCAGTTGCCGTCGTCGAGGGGCTGGTCGATCCCCTCCCACATCAGCTTGGTCGATCCCTTGCGCCCCGCGTGCGCGAGCTGGATGCCGATCTTCGCGGGGGTCGACCCATGCACGAAGTCCGTCACCCGCCTCCACGCGCCGACGTGCTCCTCGCGGTACATCCCCGCGCACCCCGGCGTGATGCGCCCGTCGCGCGACACGTCGGTCATCTCGGTGATCACGAGCCCGGCGCCGCCCATCGCGCGGCTGCCGAGGTGTACGAGGTGCCAGTCGTCGATCGTGCCGTCCTCCGCTGAGTACATGCACATCGGCGAGACGACGACGCGGTTGTCGAGGACCAGGTCGCGCAGCGTGTACGGCGTGAACATCGGCGGGCGCGGGTCCACGCCGGCCTTCGTCGCGAACCACGCGTCCACGTGGTCGACGAATTTCTCGTCGCGCACGCGGAGGTTCTCGTGCGTGACGCGCATGCTCCGGGTGAGGAGGCTGAACGTGAACTGCAGCGGCTCGAGCTCCATGTAGCGCTCGGTGTTCTCGAACCACTCGAGGCTCACCTGCGCGGCGCGCTGCGTGCTCTCCACGCCCGCGCGGCGCTCCTCCTCGTACGCGGCGATGGCTTCCTTCACGTCGTCGTGGCGGTCGAGCTGTTCGGCGAGCGCGATGGCGTCCTCCATCGCGAGCTTGGTGCCGGAGCCGATCGAGAAGTGCGCGGTGTGCGCGGCGTCGCCCATGAGCACGACGTTGCCGGCCGACCACTTGGCGTTCGAGACGGTCGGGAACGAGCGCCAGATCGAG
>JAUHYN010001072.1 GCA_030426505.1 bacterium
CGCGGCTGGATCCTCGAGCGGCCCGTGTCGAAGTAGACGCGACCCGTGATCTCGAGTCGCGTCGCGCCCACGCGGACCTTCGCGTCTCTCGTCGGCGCCTCCACCGCCGCGCTCGGCGCCGCCGACGCGACCTCGGCGGCGGGGCAGCCGGCCTCGGTCCCGGGTGCATGCGGGCAGCGATCCTCGGCGTCCGGGACGCCGTCGCCGTCGTCGTCCGGATCCGGGCAGCCGTCGCCGTCTTCGAAGCCGTCCTCGTCTTCGCGTTCGTTCGGGCAGGCGTCGAGGCGATCGACGACGCCGTCGCCGTCGGAGTCCGCGTCCGGGCAACCGAACGCGGCGCGCGGCCCCGGGATCCGCGGGCAGCGATCGTCCCAGTCGAACAGGCCGTCGTCGTCCGTGTCGTGATCCTGCGGCGGCGGAAGGGCGACCGTCGGCTCGGGATCCGCCGCGGAGCTGGAGAGCCGCAGGCCGCCGAGCACGCGCCAGTCCGGCGCACCGAACCCGTCCGCGAGCCCGGCGCCCGCGCCGGCGAACGCGAGCAACGGGCCGGCGATGTCGACCGTCGCGCCGCCCATCAACTCCACGTAGGTCTGGTTCGCGCGCGCGAACGGCGCAGTCAGCGCGGTGGCGGCGGCGAGTGTCGCGTCGAGCTCGACAGGGATCCCGCGCAGGCGGAGTCCGGCGCCGAGGGCGGCGAAGAGCTCGTCTTCGACTTCGAGGTCCAGGTACGTCTCGGTTCGCCGGACGCGCACGCCGAGGTTGGCGGCGAAGCGCAACCTGCCTTGCACACGCGCGAGGAGGACGGCGGGCTCGAACACGAGCGTGTCCTGCCCCGCGTACTCGGCGCGCTGCCCGACCGGGATGGTGAGCGCGGGGAGGAGCGCGACGTGCAGGCCGAGATCGCGTTGGTCGGCGATGTGGATCTTGGCGGCGACGCGGGGCGCTCCGAGGCCGCCTCCGGAGAGCTCGTCGAGCGGCCCGGCGAGGCCTTCGAGGGCGTTCGGGCGGCTCTGGTAGAAGACGAGCGGGACGTCGAGGCCGAGCTGTACGCGCGCGTCGAAGGCGAGGGCGAGCGTCAGCCCGCCGCCCACGCGCGTGTGAACGAGGCTCCCGACGCGCGACGTGCCGGTCTCGTTGGTGAGTTGGAACGTGAGAGGATCGTCGGCGACGCCGAACCACACGGAGACGTCGAACGCGAGGTCGTCGGGGACCTGGGCCCACTCGACGTTCAACAGCCCCGAACGATCGAGCGACAAAGCGAACCGCTCGGCCGAGAACGCGCGCGGCTCGAGCACCTGCGCGGAGGCCACCGATGGGAGGGCCGCGAGTAGCCCGATCAGCGCCGCGCGCCGCACGCCCCTTGATACCACCGAACCCGGGGTCCTCGACACGCCCTCGCGCGCGGGCGATGCTCACCGCGGTGCGATGAGTCGCGACGAAGACACCCCGACCGACATCGACAACACGCCGCCGGACGTGACCGGTGAGGACCCGAAGAAGATCCGACTCCCTACCAAGCTCGAGGTCGCGGAGGCGGTCGAATCCACGCCGACGGTCGAGGAGAGCGAGAAGCCGGACATGGCGCTGCCCGACTACCTCGCGCCCTCTGCGCGGACCATCGAGCTGAACATCGACGAGAGCGTGGACGACGACACCGCGCCGACCGAGCGGGTGTCGAAGCCCGCCGGCTTCACGGATCGCGTCAACACCGATCCGACGGAGCTCGAGATCCCGCAGGTGTCGCTGTCGTCGGACGTGATCGAGCGGGACGAGCGCGACGAGGCGAAGTCGTTCCCGTGGATGATCGTCGCGGCGGTGGTCGTCGTGGTCGTCGTCGGCGCCGCGCTCGCGCTCAGCTGACCACGAACGCCTCCGTCTCTTCGATGCGCCCCTGCGCCATCGCATCGACGCCCGCGGTCGTCTTCGTGGCCGCGTCGATCCACACCGACCCGGCGGCCGCAGCGTGTTGGAACGCCGCGGCGCGGTCGACGAGCTCGCCGGAGACCGTGACCTCCGCGCCGGTCGCTTCGGCGCGCGAGATCACGGCGAGGCCGGTGACCACGCCGACCGACGCGCTGAGGTCGACGTGCGCGAGCGAGGACCAGCGCTCGGCGATCGCCTTCGCGTCGGAGATGAGCGCGCGCGCCGCGGCGAGCGCCTGCTTCGCGTCGCCGTCCGCGAAGATCCCGATCACGGCGTCTCCGGAGTAGCGGTCGATGCGCCCACCGTTCGAGGTGAGCACGTCGTGGGCGGCCGAGAAGAACTCACCGAGCAGCGTGACGAGATGCTCGGTGCCCTCGTCCGCGGGACTGTCGGGGAAGCGCTCGTGGATGACGTCGGCGTAGAGGAGCGTCACGGTCTTCGGCGGGCCCTCCGTCTCGAGCGTCTCGGACGACGCGAGGATCCCGTGCATCGCGCCCTTCGTGACGAATCGCCCGAGGCGCAGCCGCATCTGCGTGGTCTGGCGGATCTGCTCGCGGTGATCGCGGAGCTCGTCGATCGCGGTGTTGAACGCCGCCGCGAGCTGGCCGAGCTCGCCGCTCGCCCGCACCTTGGCCTCGGGCGCGAAGCCGCGCCGCGCCGCCTTGCGGACCTGCGTGACGAGGCGGCTGATCGGCTCGGTGACCTGACGCGCCATCAGGAGTCCCACGACGCCCGCCGTGAGCGCGGCGATCAGGGCCATCAGGAGTACGCGCATCTTCACGCGTTCGATTGAAGCGAACGCGATCTTCGTCGGGCGCGAGACGCCGACGATCCAGTCGAGGGACGGCGCAGAGATCACCGACGCGAGCCAGGTGTCGCCGCCCTGCGTGAAGCGCGTCGACACGCCGGTCTCGACCTTCGTGAGGCTGCCCCCTTCGCCGCGCAGGGAGGCAAACGCGCTGTCCTCGCCGGCTCGTTTGCCCACGCGCTCGGGTCGCGAGGAAGCGACGAAGCGACGCGCGCGGTCCACGACCTCGACCTCGCCTCCGTCGGGGAGGTAGCCGCGCGCGAGCTTCGTGGCCTGCGCGGAGATGTCGGCGGCGGTCAGGGTGGTGGTGAGGAACCCGAGCGTCTCGCCGCCGCGGGTCCAGGGGACGACGAGGCGCGCGTCGCCGTTGGAGAGCGTCTCGGTCGCGAGGGGCTCGCTCTTCAGGCGGTCGATGACGGCTTGTGCGATCGGGGTCTCGTCGATCGCGTCCTCTTTCGCTTGAATGGAAGTGTCGAAGACGCCGTCGGCGCGGTGGATGGCGAGGTGTGGGATCTGACCGTCGGCGACGAGGGCGCGCAGGATGTCTTGCCGCGCCTCGATCGTCATCGCCTCGAGGTCGAGGACCGACTCCGCGTG
>JAUHYN010001073.1 GCA_030426505.1 bacterium
ACACCGTTCGCGGCGGTGCGGTCGGCCCAGACCTGGTTGGTCGAGTCCCACTGCCAGACCGCGATCTGGAGCGTCTCGATCCCGTCGGCGACGATGCCGCCGCACGTTTCGTCGCGGGCCGCGCACGGCCGCTGGATGTCGATCTCGGCGCGACGGAGCAGGCCCTCCTTGTCGGGCCCCGGCTCGACGAACCACACCGTCTCCGAGAAATCCGCGATGATCTCGCCGTCCACGTACGACGCGTCGGCCGCGTAGGGGTCGGAGAGGTACGTCGGGTCGCCCTGCCACTGGAAGCGCTCGCAGCCCTTCAAGCACACGCCACCGGTGCAAGCGGAGGGCGCGAGGTCGTCGATGCGCACCGTGCGGGCGTGCATCCCTTCGCGGGTCATCACGATCGCGAGATCGCCCGCGGTGAGGCCGGAGCCCGCGCAGATCTCGCCCGCGCCGGACGCGTGGTTCGCGATCGTCCGCACGCGGCCGGTCGCCTGACGGATGCCGAGGTCGTCCACCAGGACGTCGCCGGTCGCGAGCGATACCGAGTGGTCGTCGGCGTGGAACGTCGCGCCACCGCTGACCGAGAAGTCGCCGCGCGCGAGCCCGCCGAAGTTGCCGTCGGGGCCGTACCCCACGCCGACCCCGGCCATGCGGAGGTCCTGCGCGATGAGGTCCATCGTGAGGCGCGCGGCCTGCGCGCGGTCCACGCGGTCCGTGGTGCGGCCGAGGATCTTCGCGTTCTCGGTCGACACCGAGACCGCGGCCGCGACCAGGAAGCTCCCGGCTGCGAGGCTGATCAAGAGCTCGACGAGCGAGAAGCCGTGACGTCCGTGGGTCCGCATCATCAAACCTCCGGCACCACGAGGCGCTCGACCTGCACCTGCTGGACGAGGCCCTTCTGGCTCGTCCAACACACGCTGACGCTGAGGATCCGCGCCCCGCCCTGCTGCGTGACGCCGCCCGGGGCGTCCACGGCCGTGTCGATCCGGTACTTGCCGATCTCGAGCGAGGAGACGTTGTCCGGGATGCGCGCGTCGTCGACCACCTGGGTACAGGCGAAGTCGGGCGTCGCCGCCCGCGCCGGGGCGTACGCGCGGTTGTGCTCTCGGCACGAGCCGAGCCCACCGCACGCGGGGAGCTGGTCGACTGGGAGCGTCCCGAGCTGCTCCGCCCGCTGGAGCGCGAGCTGCGTCGCGACGTCGCGGGCGCGCCCGTCGGCGTCCGTCCTCAGAGAGGTCGTCATCAGCTCGGCGAGCGCGACCACGCCGAAGCCGAGCACCATGCTCGAGATGAGCACCTCGACGAGCGTCATGCCTCGGACCGATCGGCGCCCAGGCGCACGGCGATTACGGGACTTCATCGATGCTGTGAGTCGGCGCGACGCATGCGATCTTGATGAGTGACCCAAATGGGGTCGGGCCCTCGTATCGCTCGTGAGACGGTCGATGACCTCTCATGCGATGCCCACCCTCGATCTGGATCGCCTCGGCTACTACAACGACATGGGGCTCGATACGCTCTGGACGGGAGACATCCAGAGGAGCCTCGACATCTCGATTGATGTCCGTCCCCCTGTAGACGTCGAGGAGATCGACGCGCGCCGACGCGGCTTCGAACGCTACTCGCTCCGCGAGAACCAGGTCCGCGCCGCTCTCTTCGGCGCCGACCGCCACGCCCGCTACGGCCGCCTCACCGACGCGTCGGTGACGGGGATGTGGATCGAGACGGAGCACCCGCTCCCGTTCCGCTCCGAGGTCGACGTCGACTGGTGCGTGATGGGCTTCTCGCAGACCTTCAAGGGGCGCGTCGTGCGCAGCTCCCTGAACGGCATGGCGATCCAGATCGAGACGGACGACGTGTCGTGGCGCTTCAGGTCGTCGTTCATCGACCTCGCCCGCACGCCGTCCAGCGACCCGCCGTCCGTGGTCGTCCGCCTCCGCGCCGACCGCGACGGGCACCGCGTCTCCCCCGACCTCGCGATGCTCCAGCAGCTCGAGCAGGAGTGGCTCGGCGTCCTCGAGGCCCTCGACGACGACGGAGCCCACCAGGGCTTCATCAACGTCTGCCTCAAGAACAAGCGCCTCGAGTTCGCTCTCGAGTGCTACCGCGAGTTGAAGACGAGCAACCCGGACTCCGAGGTGGCGACCCGCTACCTCAAGCAGATCGGGACCATCCTCTCGTTCTACACGCTACAGCCGTCCACTCAGAAGAACGAGGAGAAGAAGAAGGGCCTCATCCCGATCGTGCTGATCGTCCTCGCGGTGCTCGTCGCCGCCATCGCCGCGCCGTCGATCGTGCGCAGCAAACTCGACCGCCCCTCCACGCCCGCGCCGGCGAAGGAGGCCACTGGGTCGTTCGCGACCCCGGGCGGCGCGCCGACGGTGCCCTGAAGCGAGGACCGCCGACGGCTCACACGAACCCCGGTCGCCCGCTCAACCCACGCGGCCGAGCGCCATCCGATCCTCGAAGCGACGCGACAGCTCCGCCGCGAGCGCCTCGTGCTCGGGCGCGGCGAGCTCCGGGTCACGCTCGAGCAGATCGAACGCCTCGGCGCGCGCCTGCTCCAACACCGCCGCGTCGTGGACGAGGTCCGCGAGGTGCAGCTGAGCGAGGCCGGACTGGCGCGTGCCGAGGATCTCGCCGGCGCCGCGCAGCTCGAGATCGCGCTCGGCGACCTCGAACCCGCTCGAGGTCTGCTCGAGGATGCGCACGCGCTCGACGCCCTCCTTCGAGTTCCCGTCCACGAGCAACACGCAGCGCCCGGTGTACTGACCGCGGCCCACGCGGCCGCGGAGCTGGTGGAGCTGACTGAGCCCGAAGCGCTCGGCGTGCTCGACGATCATCACCGACGCGTTCTCGACGTCGACGCCGACCTCGACCACCGTCGTGGACACGAGCACCGCGATCTCACCGTCGACGAACGCGCGCATCACCTCGCCCTTCTCGTCCGGCTTCATCCGCCCGTGCAGGAGCCCGACCCGCTTCGGCGCGAAGCGCTCCGCGAGCTCCTCCACGGCGTCCGTCGCGGCGGTGAGGTCGAGCTTCTCGGACGCCTCCACCAACGGATAGACCACGTACGCCTGACGCCCCGCCGCGAGCTCGTCGGAGACGATGTGGTAGGCCTTCTTGCGCTCGCGGAGATCGAACACCCGCGTCTCCGTCGGTGAGCGCCCCGGCGGGAGCTCATCGATGATCGACGTCCGCAGATCGCCGTACGCCGTGAGCGAGAGCGTCCGCGGGATGGGCGTCGCGGTCATGACGAGGACGTCACAAGTCGCGTCTTCGCGTTTGGCGACCAGCGCGGCGCGCTGTTCGACGCCGAAGCGGTG
>JAUHYN010001074.1 GCA_030426505.1 bacterium
GCGCCATTCCGTCTTTGGTGAAGCCCACCGGCGAGGTGTCGGCGTCCTCGTGAGGCACGACGATGAGCGGGCGCCAGTCGCTGTCGACGCGGTCCCTCACCCGGCCCTCGAAGCCGCCGTCCGGGCGCGAGGCCCAGCTCCCGCGGACCTTGAAGTCATCGTCCACCAGCCAGCCGATGACATCCCCGGGGTTCTCCGTGTCCGGCTCGATGGCGCCGCTGCGGAGGTCGATGCGGAAGACGTCGTGGAGCTGCGGGTTGCGGGTGTTGAGGGTGACCAGGAGCTGCTGCGGGTGGTCGCGATGCGTCGCGAGCAGCTGGGCCTGAGCGCCGAGGAAGGGCGTGAGGTCGCGGGTCAGGCCGGTCTCGAGGTCGAGCGACGCCACGTGGCCGTCTTCGACGCTCTTGAAGAACACGCGACGGCCGTCGGGGGAGACCGCGAGGCCCTCGGCCCATCCGCGGACGCCGAGCTCGCGGACCGCGCCGTCGATGCCGAACCGGACGAGCTGCTCCAACCGAGTGACCGCCACACCGACGTGCGGAGGGCTCGCGAGGACGAGGCTACTGACGTATTCGATCACTTGCTCTGGCGTCGCCGTCTGGAGCGGGACGCGGACGACCTCGTTCAGGCTCGTCACGCCGAACGCGTACCCTCCCAACGTCGCGAACTCCCCGTAGCGTGGGTCGACGAAGAAGTGCAGGTCCACCGGCCGCGGGGCACGGCCCGGATCCACCAGTGACACGAGCCACGAACGCCCCGCGCCGCTTAGGAGCGCTTCGTTTCCGGTGTCGAAGAAATGCACGGTCGTGAAACGCTCTCCGAGGTCGAGGACGGTCGTCGCCCGTCCGGCTTGATACGTCCTGAGCCGAGTCCTGTCGGCCCAGAAGATCCGCCTGCGGCGCGCGTCGTAGTTGTTCGTCGGAGCGAACGCCGGCTCGACGAGTCGCTCGTAGCCACCGTCGAGATCGAGGAGGCCCAACTCCTGATCGGTCCACACCAGCAGACGCCCGTCGGTCTGGCCCTGAATCGACTTCACGACGATCGAGGCGGGAACGACGCGCGGGGCGTAGGCGCGGCTCCCGTCGAGCGGCTGGGCGAGGAGTACGTCGTCGCGGGAGAAGTAGGCGACGCCGTCGTAGACGCCGAGGAAGGGAGCGTGGGGGCCGCGGAGGATCACGCGCCCCTCCCCTCGACCCGGCTCGAGCGGGAAGGCGTACGTGGTGACCTCGCCGCCCTCGGAGGCGGCGTAGAGGAACCATTCCTCCGTGGTCCTCCACAGTCCCGTCCATTGCCCCCACGGGGTGATGCGCTCCGCGCGCCCGGTGTCGTCGGCGATGAAGAGCGCCGCCTCGGAGAAGTCGTGCGACGCCACGAAGCCCCCGTCCGGCCCGGCGAACGCACCACTCGGGACCTCCCAACTCGTGCCGCCCGACTTCGGCACCGCCGTGCAGCCGGACCCACAGAACACGACGTGGGTCGGCGTGATACCGCCCGGCTGGCAGGCGCCGCCGATCGAGGGCACGAGCGCACGTTTGGGTTCCAACCCACCGCGGTCCACACGCGAGAGACCACCGTCGCAGAGGTACGCCGCCTCCGCGTCGACGCCGATGACCTTGGGGCGCCCGACCTCGAACGGCGTCAACTGCGTCGCGGGGCCATTCGCCTCGAGCGCCGAGGACTCGAAGAGCGCCCACCGGTCGGTCTCGTCCCGGTACACATAGAAGAGGCGCGTTCCGTCCAACCACGCGAACGCGAGGCGGTGATCCTCGGACGTCACCGTCCTCAGCGGCTCCATTCGGTCACCCCCCTGACCGTCGAGGCGGACGCGGCCGATCATCCGCTCGTCGATCTCGAAGAGAGCGTACTCGTCCGAATAGAATCCACTGAATACCGCACGTTCGAGTTCGATGTCCCGTCCAGCCGCGCTGCCCCTCAGGTCCACGATCGTGAAGGCATGCCCTCGGTCGAGGAGGACGTACGGGCCCACCATCTCAACCGATCGCGCATCTCCCAACGAACGGTAGACCCCGCCGTCGGTCGGAACCGCGACGTACATGCCGCCGGATACGATCAGGTGGCTCCCGTAACCGCTGAACCCGACGATGCGTCGGCTGTCGGAAGGCAGACTGAGCCGACGCGCCGGGGTGTCGCCGGAAAGCGCGACGACGAAGAAGGCGTCGTCGCTCGAGTACGCCGCCTGGGTCCACGCCGCGTCGACCACGACACGCGATGACGTGTCACCGCGTTCGGCCGGGAGCCTCCGGGGCGTGAAGTCGTCCTCGGCGGGAAGTACGTACAGGGCAGTGTCCTGCGACGCGAGGACGCGGCGACCGTCCGGCGAGACCGCCTCGACGCGGACATCGATGTTGGTCCCGTCGTAGGCCGACCGAGAGACCGTGCCGAGCGCCTCCCACCGTGGCACCTCCCCGTCGAGACGGAGCACCCCGGGGGCCCGGAGACCGCGGTTGCCATAGGCGGTCATGAACCACCCGATGGGCGCGTCCGAGGGCGGTGCGAGGTCGTTCGCGTCCTCACGACACGCGAGCGCGAGCGCGAGCGCGAGGAGGGCGAGCGCGGCCCAGCGACGAGACCTCGGGTCCACGCCGTCAATCTACCCGAGGGCTGCGGAACGGACAGCCTGGCCTTTGGTACGGAGCTGTCGGCTGCCCGCTGAGAGCTAGATCAACACCCCGATCACGCACGCGGTCATGAACGCCGCGAGCGTGCCGCCGATCATCGCGCGGAGGCCGAGGCGGGCGAGGTCGCTGCGGCGCTCCGGGGCGAGGGGGGAGATGCCGCCGATCTGGATCGCGATCGAGCCGAAGTTCGCGAAGCCGCACATCGCGTAGGTCGCGATGACGAACGAGCGCTGGCTCGCGAGCTGCGGGGCCTGCGCGGCGAGCTGGAGGTAGGCGACGAACTCGTTGAGGATCGTCTTGATGCCGAGGAGGCTGCCGACGATCTGGGCGTCCTCCCACGCGATGCCCATGCACCACGCGAGCGGGCGCAGGACGTAGCCGAGGATCAGCTCGAGCGTCACCGGCTCCGACGCGCCGAGGAGCTCCGCGATGCCGCCGATGATCCCGTTGGCCATCGCGATCAGAGCGACGAACGCGAGGAGCATCGCGCCGACGTTCAGCGCGAGCTGCAGGCCCTCCCCCGCGCCGCGCGCGGCGGCGTCGATCACGTTGGCGTCCTGCGAAGGGAGGTCGACCTTCAGCGTCCCGAACGTCGCGGACTTCGTCGGGTCCGGCTCCGGCACCATGATCTTCGCGATCACCAGCGCCGCCGGCGCGCTCATGATCGACGCGCACAACAAGTGC
>JAUHYN010001075.1 GCA_030426505.1 bacterium
CGAGATCTGCGACGACGGCAACGCCGACAACGATGACGCGTGCGTCGGCCTCTGCAAGCCCGCGACGTGCGGCGACGGCTACGTCTGGGTCGGCGTGGAGGAGTGCGACGACGGCAACCTGGACGACTACGACGCGTGCCGCACGAGCTGCACGTGGGCGTCGTTCGAGATGACCCTCGGGAGCCACTCCGAGCTGCCGCCCCCGACGGGGACGCAGGTCGCGGCGACGGCGTCGGTCGCGCTCCCGTTCGTGTTCAACTTCGTGGGTCAGCGCGTCGCGCACGTCGATCTGCGGACGCCCGGCTTGTTGGTGTTCGGGCGCCCGGACCCGATGGCGGGCCCAGTCGCCGTCTCTCCGACCCCGCCCAACGGGACGATCGCGTGGTGGTGGGACGAGGGCCTGACGATGGCGCCCGACAGCACGATCTGGCTCGACACGCTCGGCGACACGCCGGAGCGCATCGCCGTGCTCCGGTTCGAAGGGTTCGTACAGGACGGCGCGCGCCTCGCGGCCGAGGTGCGCCTGCACGAGGCCGACCTCTCGGTCGAGGTCCACTACGGGCCGTCGGGCGAGCTCGGCTCCGCGAGCGCCGCCGTCGGTTGGGAGTCGTTCGACGGCATGCGCGGCGGCGATCCGCTCGGGTGCTCCCCGGTCTGTGACCCCGCCGCCTGGCCGGACGGCGCGACCCTCCGCTATGCGCGGTAGGGCCCGGTCGGACATATGTCCGACTTTGCCTTACAATACGCATCAAAATCCTGACGGGGCCCGATAAGGCCCGACGTGCATCCGCTCGTCATGGCGCTCCGCGCCACGGACCTGAGGAACCCCTCTCCGGCGGCGATCGATCGCATCCTCCGCGCGGCGGATCAGGGCGGCGCGACGCCGGCCGAGCGGCAGCGGATCGCGGAGGTCGAGCGCCGGTACGCGAGCGGCTGGAGCGGCGCGGCGCGCGGCGCGTGGGACCGGGGCGTCGCGAACCTGAGTCGCGGCCCGACGATGCGCGCGCGGCCGTCGCGCGGCCCGGCGGCGGAAGATCTCTCGTCGCGCATGAAGACGGTGTGGATGCCTGGGCTCGCCGATCCGGTGCAGGGCGTCTACGTCGCGTCGATGGCGCGGCTCGGTGCGGAGCTCGGCTTCCACCTCGTCGCGTCGGCGCCCCCGTCGGTGCCGATGGCCAACATCGCGCGCTACCTGACCAACGCGACCGGGCTCCCGGTCGAGCGCCTCGACCAGGTCGTCGACATCGTGCGCGAAGACGAGTTCTCGAGCGTGTGGGGCGAGGACCGGCACATCCTGACGAACGCGACCGCGACGCGCCCCGTGAAGGTCCTCGTGCCGCCGCGGGTCAGCGACGACACCTTCACGAAGGCGATCGCGTTCACTTCGGACGAGGGCTACCACCCTTACCGCGACGGCTTCCAGGGCGCGGTCTCGGATCGTCGCGAGGACGTCGACGCGCGCGCGACGGCGCGTCAGCTCGGGCGTGAGGTCATCAACACGCGCTCGTACATCGAGGGCGGCAACCTGCTCGGGGGCACGACCAGCGACGGCGAGGCCTTCGCGTTGATCGGGCGCGACTCGCTGGTGCTGTCGGCGTTCCACCTCGACGCGCAAGGCGCGTTCTCGTCGCGTGCGGTGGACGCGAAGGTGCGCGAGATGGAGCGCTCGGGTCGACTCACGCAGCGCGACGTCGAGGTGACCGCGCAGAAGCTCGCGCTCGCGGATCGCGCGACTTCGTGGTGGGCGCCGACTTCGGTCAACGCCTCACATTACCGTGAGGCCGCGCCGTTCCTCGCGAAGCTCGAGCTGACGAAGGACATCATCGCGAACGACATCGACCTCCCGGTCGACCGCGTCGCGTTCGTGACGCAGCCCGAGTTCCACATCGACATGCACATGCGCCCGCTCGCGCCCGGAGAGATCCTGGTGCAGCACCCCGCTGCGTGCATGCAGCTGATCGAGGAGGCGCTCGCCGATCCGCGGCTACAGTCGTGGGAGTCCAACGAGCTCCGCGCGATGTATCAGACCGCGGCCGAAGAGCAGCGGGTGATGGGGCACGTCTACGACCAGATCATTCGCGAGGTCGAAGACGCCGGACTCCTCGCGATCCCCGCGCCGGGCGTCTTCTCCGGCTACCGCCTCGCGAACTTCATGAACGCGGTGCCGGGCACGACGCAGAACGATCAGACGTACTTCCTCACGAACGCGAGCAGCATCAAGCCGCTCGAGCGCGCCTTCGAGCGCTTCGTGAAGGCCCTCGGCGTGGACCGCGTGGAGTTCCTCGGTGGCGAAGGCGGCGGCCCTCGCTCGTACAGTGCGAGCGAGGAGTCGCTCGAGCTCGCGGGCGGACTCGACTGTCGCGAAGTCGATCACCAGGGCGACCGCCGCCCGACGAACGACCTCGCCGCGGCGCTCCGCGGCTGGGTCTGATCACCGCAACCCACACCCCTCGAACACCACCACCTCGCCGCCGGGCGTCGCGCCGTCCCACGTGGCCACGACGGCGACGCGCGAGACCGGCGCCTCGACGGCGGCGACGTCCATAGTCGCGGGCGCGACCGCGGTGATCGGGAGCGGGCGCCGGCCGAAGTCTTCTTCGAGCGACGCGTCGAACGGACGGAGCGTCGGCGCCGATTCGCCGCGCGCCCACTGGAGGACGTACGCGGTCGTGCCGTCGAACGCGAGGCGAGATCGGATCGCCGTGCGCACGTCCATCTCGCGGCCGAAGTTCGTGTCGCCGACCGCGAACGTGAAGCGCTGGAGGATGTCGAGCGCGTTGCAGTCGACGAGGACGTACGCGCGGTCGCGATCGATCGCGGCGGCGTCGAAGTCGAGGAGCGGTCCGCATACGCGCGTCGGCGCGAAGCCGCCGATCGATCCGTCCTGGAAGATCGGGACGGCATAGACGCTGTTCTGGGTCGGCACGGTGATGCTGGCTTGCACGTCGAAGCGCCAACGCGCGTTGCCGCGGCGTTCGTAGCGGGAGCGCGAGATGGGCGCGAAGGGCTCCTGCTCGAGGCGCCCGAAGCCCGTGGAGCCGCCCGCGAGATCGACGTTGTAGAAGAGGAGGTCGCCGGTGGAGGACGTGCCGGTGATGATCAGGCCGTCGTCCTGGGAGACGCCGTCGTCCATACGGTAGCGATCGTTCCATTCGAACGAACGGCGCACCGGGGCTTCGTCTTCGATCCAGGCTTCGGTGTTCGCGGTGGGGCCGTCTTCGCCTTCCGTGCGGGTGACGACGAGGAAGCCGAAGTCGCGGATCGTGGAGAGGTAGGGCCCGTCGATGAGCGCACCGTCGATCGGGAGCGCGTCGTCCT
>JAUHYN010001076.1 GCA_030426505.1 bacterium
TCGGATCGGTTACCCCGTGTTGCCGGGCGGATTCCGCGGGCAGTAGGTGTTCGAGGGATGCGCCGGCTCATGTTCGCCGTGCTCGCCGTGAGCGCCGGGTGCCGATTCGAGGGCGCCGCCCCCACGCCCGCCGGCGTGCTCCCGGAGCCGGCCTGGACCGGCCCCCTCTTCGCGGACGCGACCGCCGCTTTCGGGCTCGAGCAGGTCGATCCTCCGCCGCCCGAGGACGACTGCGAGGTCGCGACCTACATGACGCGGGGCGGCGCCGTGGGCGACGTGAACGGCGACGGCCGCCCAGACGTCTTCCTCCCCCACCCCGGCGGCGAGGACCGCCTCTTCTTCGGCGGCGTCCACGGCTTCGAGCGCGCGCCGTTCGACGGCGCGTTCGGGGCGGGCGCGATCCTCTTCGACGCGGACGGCGACGCCGACCTCGACCTGTTCGTCACGAGCGTCGGTCTGCATCCGCCGCGCTTCTACGACAACGACGGCCGCGGTCGCTTCACGCTCCGCGACGCGAACCTCGCGTTCGGCGTCGACCCGAACGGGTGCCACCACCTCTTCGGCGCGTCGGCCTCCGACTTCGACGGCGACGGCGATCTCGATCTCTTCACCGC
This sequence comes from bacterium, assembly GCA_030426505.1. GTDB lineage: Bacteria > Myxococcota > Kuafuiibacteriia > Kuafuiibacteriales > Kuafuiibacteriaceae > JAUHYN01. The sequence goes on from JAUHYN010001076.1 coordinate 615, forward strand.
GGCGTGGGTCGACGCCGACGGCAACCGCGTCTTCGCGAACGACGGCACCGGCCACTTCACCGACGTCAGCGCCCTCCTCGGCGACCCCGCGCGCGAAGCGGCCGGCCTCGTACCCTTCCCCGCCGACCTCGACGACGACGGCGACATCGACTTCGTCCTCGCCTCCGACTTCCACTACACGCGCCACTACGAGGGGCGCGGCGACGGCACCTTCGAAGACCTCACCGCGACCTCCACCATCCCGCGCATCCAGGACGCGATGAGCGTCGCGGCCGGCGACGTCGACCTCGACGGCGACCTCGATCTGTTCTTCTCCGGCATCTGCCACACCGTCGGCGACGGCTGTAACGACGCCTTCTTCTGGACCGGCAACCGCCACTTCTTCCGCGAGGGCGACGGCTACCGCGACGCCACGGTCGAAGCGGGCACGCAGGACGCCGGTTGGGCCTGGGGCAGCGCGCTCTTCGACGCGGACCTCGACGGCGATCTCGATCTCGCCGTGACCAACGGCTACGACTTCCTCGCGCGCTTCGAGGGCGACCCGATCGACTACTTCGACAACGACGGCACCGGCGCGTTCACCGAGCGCGCCGCCGAAGTCGGCCTCGACGACGATCGCCAGACGCGATCCGTGATCCCCTTCGACGCCGACCACGACGGCGACCTCGATCTGCTCGTCCTCGCGACCGACGGTCCCCCGCGCCTGTACGAGAACCACGCGACGGGCGCCGCGCTCACCGTCACACTGCGCGCCCCCCCGCCGAACGTGCATGGCGTCGGCGCGCGCGTATTCGCCGAGCTCGCGGACGGCCGCCGCCTGCGCCGCGACGTCCTCCTCTCGAGCAGCTACCTGTCGACGCGCCCGGCCGACGCGCACTTCGGCCTCGGGGACTCCACGGTGTCCGCGCTCGAGGTGACGTGGCCCGACGGACACGTGCAGCGCGTGACGCCCGCCGAGGGCGCGCGCTGGATCACGATCGAACGTTGAGGTCGCGTCGTCGGTTCTATCGTCGTATCGTCGAAGACGACTCGATGAGACGCGCGCTCCTGTCGTTGCTCGTACTGCTCGCCCCGGCCCCCGCCTGGGCGCACGGTGGCAACCCGGCGGTCGCGGACATCCTCGCGCCGGACACGCTGTGCCCGGTCGCCGACGAGGGGCGGAGCTTCGCGTGGGCGGACGCCGACTCCCCCGCGCCGAGCGGCCCGGCGTACGTCGACTTCTACGCGACCACCGTGGTGCCCGAGACCTTCTTCCGCACCGACTTCCCGGACGAGCTCGAAGAGCTCCCCGTCGCGCTGAGCATCCTCGAGCCGGACCCCACGAACATGGGGTTCTGGAACACCTCGACCGTCGCGACCGGCGTGTACTGGCTCTGGTCGCACGTGCGCGAACCGCCCGAGGAGATGTCGCCGGCCTACATCAGCCTGTCGCCGGTCCCGATCGTCGTGCATCACCCGCCGGATCCGGTCCCGAGTGCCCTCGCGATCACGCGCCCCAACAACCCGCTCGCCGTCGGCGATCAGACCTACCGCGTGGAGTACACCGCGCTCGACCCGACCGGCACCGGGCGCATCCGCCTGGAGGCGCGCCCGTTCCGCGAGGACGACTGGCACGTCATCGCGGAGAACCTCCCGCCGGTGCGCGAGGGGCGCTTCGAGTGGAACACGTCGCAGCTGCCCGCGGGCGACTGGATCCTCCGCGCGACGATGACCGACTGCACGGGGCGCGTCACCGTCGCGCACACGCGGTTCATCTTCTTCATCTCGCACCCGGTCGGACCGAAGTTCGACGCGGGCTGGGATCTCGACGCTGGCCAGTTCGACGCCGTCGTCCCCGACTGGTGCGATCAGCCCCCGCTCGATCCGATGCTCGAGCAGTGCGGCGTGGAGACCGTCGCGCGCGACGCGGGCGTGGCGGACGCCGGAGCACCCGGAGGTGAAGAGCCCGGCTGCGCTTGCACCGAGACGGGCGGCGCGCACCCCGCGTGGTCGCTGCTGTCCCTCGGCGCGCTCGCGCTGCTGTGGCGGCGCCGCTCAGCGTGAGCGCAGGACGTTCTCGTACAGCCAGGTCGTCATGAGCCCGCGGCCGCGTTCGTTGAGGTGGTCCATGTCGTAGTAGATGTTCCGGCCCTCGGGGTCGGTGAGTTCGACGTTCGTCCAGACCTTCAACCGCGGGTCCTCCAGGATCTCGATCTCGTCCGAGAGGTTCTTGAAGATCGACACGGCGCGCATCGCGCGCAGCTCCTTCGTGACGGGGAACTCGACGATGCGGAGATCGCAGTCCTTCGCGAGGAGGATCTCGATGGTCTGCTCGAACAGCGCCTCGTTCTTGGAGAACCACGGCGGCGGCGTCTTCATGTTCTCGTAGATGCGGCGGAAGCGCTCGCTCTTCTCGAGGTCCGGGCCGTCGGTGATCGGGAACGCCTCGCGGTTGAAGCGGAAGTGTCCGAGCCCGAACGGGTAGCGGTTCGAGGCGAGGATCTTTTCGAAGTACCACCACTCGTAGCCGAGCTCGTACATCGAGTGTATCCCGGCCAGCGACAGACCGGACTCGAACGACATGAACTCCTTCTCGCGGATGAACATACCGAGGCTCGGCGCGATCACTACGGTCGACTTCGGCGGGAGCAGCTCCGCGACGACGTACATGTTGTACGTGCTCATGCCGTGCGTGGAGTAGTTGTGGACCGGGACGCCGA
>JAUHYN010001077.1 GCA_030426505.1 bacterium
TTGACGATCAGCCGTTCTACCTAGACTTTGTTGTAGATTACCTCGAAGCAAGAAGCGTTGATGTGGATATCGCTACGAACTTCGAAGCCGGGATGTCGAAGATCGAGGGCACTCGCTTTGGGCTTGTTCTGGTAGACATGACCATTCCAGTGATTGACACTATCGCCGAGGATCTACGAAGCCGGATGCCTGTATGCGATACCTACCCAGGGTTGGCGATCGTTCTCCACGCTCGTTCGATCGGGTACTCAGCCAGTAGCATCATTGCCTTCACAGTCCACGACGATGATCAGATCGACCGGGAACTACGTGGAGCTAACGTAACATACGTCCTCAAAGGTCGACCCAAAGACCTCAAACAAGCAATCAACAGGGCACTTGGCTGAAGAAACATCTCGTTCGGTTTGAACTTCGAGCGCTTTCTTCGACACGCTAGTTTGAGTTCTGCCTTCGGCAGGGTGAAATGCGCACAGCTTGGAGATCGTCGCGGTCGATCACTTCGGCGCGACGGGCACCGAGACTTGGGCGCTCTGGGCCAACAACACGCCTCGGGCCGTCACGCAGGAGCGCCCGTCGACGGGGCCACCGTCGCGGCCACGCTCCCGTTCGAGGTGCGGCACGACGGATTGCGTGCTGCCGATGTCGCTCAATACGTTCACCTCGCGGGACCCGCTGACGGGCACGTTCACGTTCCCGCCCGGCGCTGACACGTTGACCGCGTCGGCGGCGGACGTGGTGACGGTGGACGGGGCGCTGCGCGCGAACGTCGGAACGCGTCACGTGACGGTCCGCATCGCGCGCTATCCTTCAGTCCCGGATCGTCGCTTCGTATTCCGGGAGGAACTGCGCCCACCGGGACTTGCGCGCCTCATCTTCGGGGAGATCGAACGTCTTGGGCTCGATCGCGAGGAGCGCCGCTTCGTCGACTTCGTCGATGAGCTCGGGCGGGAGGTACGTCTCGGCGTAGCGACGGTACGTCCCGCTCTGCACGAAGATGTCGAAGAGGTTCGGGTCGAGGTGGTTGTCGCGCTTCATGAACCCCATGATGCGCATCGCCTCGGAGAGCGCTTTGCCCTTCTTGTACGGGCGGTCCTGCGCAGTGAGCGCTTCGAAGACGTCCGCGATCGCCATGATGCGCGCGGGGACGGACATGTCGCCGGCGTAGATGCCCTTCGGGTAGCCGCTGCCGTCCATCTTCTCGTGGTGGCCGCCGGCGTACTCCGGGACACGGCGGAGGTGACGCGGAAACGGGAGCGCCTCGAGCATGCGGATCGTCTGGACCATGTGGCCGTTGATGACGATGCGCTCTTCGTCGTTGAGCGTGCCGCGCGAGATGAGGAGGTTGTAGACCTCCTCCTCGGAGAGGATCGGCACCATCTCGCCGCGTTCGTTCTCGTAGCGACGCTCGGCGATCGCCCGCACGCGCGCCTTCTTGTCGTCGGACATGAACTCGCCGCCGATGTTCGCGACTTCGAGGAAGCCCAGCTCGTCCTCGACGCGCGAGCTCGGCGTCGTAGGTGGCCTGCGCCGCGTCGCGATCCGCGCCGCCCGCGACTGCCTCGATGAACGCGACGCGCGCGCTCTGGCGCACGACCGCGTAGCGCGCGCGCACCTCGCGGATTCGATCCGTGATCGTCTCGAGCTTCGTCGCCTTGTCCATCACGTGGACCGGCGTCGTGACCTTGCCGCAGTCGTGCAGCCAGCCCGCGATGTGCAGCTCGTACCACTCCGAGTCCGACAGATCGAAGGCCGCGAACGGGCCCTCCTCGGTCTCGCACACCGCCTTCGCCAACAGCTCGGTCAGCACCGGGACGCGTCGGCAGTGACCGCCCGTGTACGGCGACTTGTCGTCGATCGCGGCGGCGATGAGTTTGATGAACGCCTCCATCAACTCGCGCTGCGCCCAGAGGAGCATCTGGTTGTCGAGCGCGATCGCGGCCTGTGACGCGAGGGCCTCCGCGATCTCCTGGTCCATCGATCGGAACTCGACGACCGCGCCGTCTTCGTCGCGCGCGTTGATCAACTGGAGCACGCCGATGACGCGGTCCTCTTGGTTGAGCATCGGGATCGTGAGGAACGAAGTGGAGCGGTAGCCGCTGCGCGCGTCGAACGCCTTGGTGCCGGAGAAGTCGAAGCCCTCCGCGTGATAGGCGTCCGGGATGTGGACGCTGTGCTTGAGGTGCGCGCAGTGCGACGCGACGTTCGCGTGGTTCGGCGCGCCGTCGCGCACGAGCGGGATGCCCGGGAGATCGATCGGTCGGCCCGTCGTCCCGCCCATCGCGATGTCGAGCGAGTCGTTGCGCATGATCGTGAACGCGAGCTGGTCGTCGTCCGTGCGGAGGTAGAGCGTGCCGCCGTCCGCGTTGCACAGCTCCTTGGCCTCGATGAGGATCCGCTCCACGAGGACGTCGCGGTTCTTCTCCGCCCCCAGCGCGAGCCCGACCCGGTGGAGCCGCTCGAGGCCGGCGAGCTTCTGCTCGAGATTGTGTTCAGCCACGACCGACGGGATCATAGCCCAAACTCTGGTTTGTCCGCGCGCTCCACCGTTCTCCGACTACTGCTCGGCGTCGCCGTCTGTTACGTGCTGTACGGCGTCGTGCTGTCGTTCCTCCAGCGGAGCATCATCTTCCCGCGCCACATGGTGCAGGTCCCCGCCGACGGCGGCCGCGGCGTGCCAGGCCTCGACCGCTGGTGGCTGGACACCCCCGAGGGGCGCGTGGAGGCGTGGTATCTCGTCGGTGAAGGTCGCACCGCCGAGGCGCCGGGCCCGGTCGTGATCTTCGCCCACGGCAACGGCGAGGCGATCGACTTCTGGCCGGCCGCGCTCGGACGCTACCGCGCGCTGGGCGTCTCCGTCCTCCTCCCCGAGTACCGCGGTTACGGGCGATCCGCCGGCGAACCGAGCCAGGCCGCGATCACCGAGGACTTCGTGAAGTTCTACGACCGCCTCGTCGCGCGGCCCGAGGTCGACGCGTCGAAGATCATCTTCCACGAGCGCGCGCTCGGCGGCGGCGCGGTCGGCGCGCTCGCTGCGGAGCGCCCGTGCGCGGCGATGATCCTCGAGTCGACGTTCCTCTCGATCCGATCGTTCGCCCAGCAGTTCCTCCTGCCCGGCTTCCTCGTCGCGGATCCCTTCGACACCGAGTCCGTCGTCCGCACGCTCGAAGTCCCCGTCCTCGTCCTCCACGGCACGCAGGACAACGTCGTCCCGTACCACCACGGCGAGACGATGAGCCGCGTCGCCAAGGACGCGAAGCTCGTCACCTACGCGTGCGGGCACAACGACATGCCGTCGGACGATCGCTACTGGG
>JAUHYN010001078.1 GCA_030426505.1 bacterium
GCCGGTCTCGCCGATCAGCGCCCAGTCCCCGTCCATCACGGGGGCGAGGACGAGGTAGCTGTGGTCGTACGGCGACGACGTCCGCGGGAGCTCGAAGTCGCGATCGATCACGCGCGCCGACTTGGTCCGCCAGTCGTAGGCGACGAAGTCCCCGTCCTCGCCGTCGGCGCCGCGCAGCTCGTCGAGCGACATGCGCCAGTCGGTGATCTTCGCGGGGCGCACGAACATCTTCTCCAGCGGGATACCGTCGTAGCCGAACGCGGCGAAGAGCTCGTCGAGCGCGGACTGATCTTCGTCGGCCGCGTCGATGTGATAGGCCGCCACGTAGTGCCAGCGGTGGCCGATCCGCTCGGACCACGTACTCGTGATGTACGGGCGCGCGTGCTCGAGGAACATCGCGTCGATCGGGGTGGCGGGGCGGTCCGGCTTCAGGAGCAAGCCGTCCGCGCGCGCCGTCGCCATCACGAGGTCGACCTTGGTGCGGCCGATCCCGTCGCCGACGCCGACCATCCCGGCCGACAGGATGCTGATCAACGCCTCCGCTTCGCCCCACTTTTCCGACGAGTGGAAGTTGTCCTTGAACGGCCAGATCCCCAGCGCGCCCGCGAGCAGGTTCACGGTGTGGAACTGCGGCCAGAAGCCGGCCTTCGACGCCTCCGCCGAGTAATCGATCGAAGTGCGCACCGACGTCACCGACGCGCGATCGATCGCGTCCATCAGGTGCGACGCGCCCGGCATCGTGATCTGCACGGTGAGGTCCGCGTCGAGCGCCGCCCCGTCGATGTCGCCCATCCACCGCGCCGTGTGCCCGACGCCGTTCCTGAGGTGCGGCACGCCCCAGTACTGCGGGATGAGCCAGTCCTGTTCGTACGTGAAGGCGCCCCACCGCACGGCGTCCGCCATCAGCGCGTCGAAGATCGCGCGGTCCGCGGGGAGGGCCATGTGCGGGCCTTCGTCCGGGACGAACTCATACGCGTCCTCGTAGTCGTTGTCCGGCGCGAACCAGCGGTTGTGGAGGATGAGCGGGAGGCCGAGCTCCTCTTGGAACGCCTCGAGCCCGGACGGGAACATTTCGGGCTGCGGCGTCCAGCTCGTCACGCCGCCCCACGGGTTGAGGCCGACGCCCGGCCCCTTGAAGTACCACCACGAGTCGAGCTGCAGGTAGCCGTACGGGACGCCGATTCGATCGGCCTCCTCCTTCACGGCGAGCATCGTGTCCTCTTCGTTCAGGTCGCCTTCGGTGTCGTAGTAGTAGTGCGCGCCGTTGTCGGTCCAATAGCCGAGGTACGCCAGGCCCGGGTCGGCGTAGCGGTCCGGCGCGGTGGTGCCGCGGTCTTCGCGCAGCCGGGCGCCCCACGCGTCGACGGTCGCGTTGACGCCGTGACCGGTGACCATGAGGAATCGGTGGACCATCCCGCGCGGGAGTGTGTCGACTTCGCCTTCGACGCCGTAGTGGATCATGCCGTCCTCGAACCACACGAGGCTGACGTAGAAGTGATCGAGCGGTGAGAAGACGAGCGCGTCGCCGTCGTCGGCGATCAGGATCAGCGGGCCGTTCGTACGCAGCGCTTCGCGGTGTGGAGGGAGCATCGGCGTGATGCGGAAGTTGAGGACGTGTTCGAATTTCGCTTCAATGGGGATCGAGCCGTAGGTCACCGCGGGCGTGGTGTACTCACCGGTGGCGAGGCCGGTCTGCTCCGTCGAGGTCTCGTGTGTGAACACCTCGAACTCGGTCGCGCGCGGCGCCTCTTCGGACGCGCTGCACGCGGCCAGGATGAGCAACAGGACCCCTCGGCGCCGCACAGAAGGAGCTTACCCGAATCCGCCGGATCCGCAGTCGGCCAACCGGCCTGATTCGCGGCCCCGCCGGGGTGACGTGGCGCGTCGCGCGCAGTACAGCGTACGCCGATGACGCCCCTCGCCGAGAAGATCGGGATCGAGTTCCCGGTCGTCGCCGCCCCCATGTTCCTCATCTCCAACCGCGAGATGATCGTGGCCGCCGCCGAGGCCGGGATCCTCGGCGCGATGCCTTCGCTCAACGCGCGCACGGCCGAGAAACTCGAGGAAGATCTCCAGTTCATCCGCGCGCACACGAAGCGGCCGTTCGGGATCAACGTGACGATCGGGCTCACCGATCCCGATCGCCTGAAGCGCGACGTCGAGCTCTGCCTCCAATACGACGTCCCGGTCATCATCACGAGCTACGGCAACCCCACCGAGATCGCGAAGGCCGCGCACGACAACGGCGCGTTCGTGTTCCACGACGTCATCAACCTGCGCCACGCGAAGAAGGCGGAGGCCGCGGGCGTCGACGCGATCATCGGCGTCGGCGCGGGCGCGGGCGGACACGCCGGGCGCATCTCGCCCTACGCGCTCGTGCCGTACCTCCGCGAGAACCTCTCCGTTCCGATCATCGCCGCGGGCTGCATCTCGACCGGCAAGCAGATCGTCGCGAGCCTCGCGCTCGGCGCCGAGCTCGCGTACGTGGGGACGCGCTTCATCGCGTCCGCGGAGTGCGGCGCGTCCGACGACTACAAGGCGATGGTCGTCGCCTCCGGCCCCGAGGACATCGTCTACACCGACAAGGTCAGCGGCATTCACGCCAACTTCCTCGCGTCGACGGTGCCCGACGATCAGTCCCCGGACCGCAGCCCCTCCGGCGCGAAGCGTTGGAAGGACATCTGGAGCGCAGGTCAGGGCGTCGCCGAGATCCGCGAGGTCAAGCCGATCGAAGCGATCGTCGCAGACCTGAAAGCCGAGTACACCGCCGCGCGCGCGGCGCTCCCCGCGCTGTGATCGCGCGCGCGTGGGCGACCGCACGCTGAACGCGGCGGTCGTCGGTGGGCACCGATGGATCGATGAAGACGTCGATCCGCGCCCTCGCGTTCTCGCTCACGATGACCGCCTGCGCGACGCCGTCGTCCCGCGCCCCGGTGACGAACGACGCGCCCTCCACTACCATGGTCGAGCGCCAAGAGGCGCCGCCCTCCAAGAAGGAGCTGTTCGAGGCGATGGTCCACGACCACGTGGCGCGGCGGCGCGCCGCGGTCGAACAGTGCTACCTCTCGGAGGTCCTGAGCGGCCACGCCTCGGATCTGGCCAGCTTCGACCTCACCGTCCGCGCGCGGCCCGGGACGGCCGTCCCGATCGTCCGGGTGGTGTCGGCGAGCGTGTCGGGCCAGCAGATGCTCGCGACCTGCGTGACCCAAGCGCTCACGTCCACCCACTTCCCGCGGGAGTCGGTCGACGTCTTCGTGGTCCCGGTCCACGTCGCCGCCCCGGATTGGGTTGCGGCCGCGGGGTAGATTGC
>JAUHYN010001079.1 GCA_030426505.1 bacterium
GAGGAAGTCCACGTACGCGCGCTGCGCGACGACGTCGTCGGCGCCCCCGAACACGTCTTGTCCTCGGCGAACGCGGGCCGACAACTTCGCGAGGCGCTCCGAATCCGTCGCGACTTTGTTGGCGCGCAACGCCTCGGCGTCTTCCGGCGTCTTCGCGCGGACCTCGTAGGACTCCTCGACCGCCGCGATCTCTTCGACGCGCTCGCGCTGCGTGCGCTGCGCGGGCCGACGGACGAAGGTGTCGCGCGACGGACGGCGCCGCGGGGGCGCCTTGGTCTCCTTCACCCCCCAGAACGCGCGCTCGTCGATCTTCTCCGTGGCGCGGACGGCGTCGTAGATCTCGCCGAGGTTCGTCGGGTCGCGCCCCAGCCCGTCACGCGTGATCGGGAACACCCCTCGCCACAGGGCCTCGTAGAACGCCGCGCGGTTGTCGGCCGAATCGGCGCGCCCGGTCGCGTCGCGGTACCGCCCGTAGAGCGCCCACAGCTCCGGGGCCGCCGGGCTCACGGCACCGCCGAGCTTCAGCTGCGACAGGAACAGCTGCCACGATGGCCAGTCGAGACTGCGGAGCTGACCGACGAGGCTCTGTTCCTGAGAGGGCGTGATGCGCTGGGGAGCCTGGGACGAGGCGACGCGAACCATGGTCCGACGCGAGTGCAACCGCGGGGCCACGCATGGAACCGTCCTCGCGAACGGGTCTCGAGGATCGCGCCGCCCAACTCGGGCCGGTGGGTCGGCCCAACTCGGGCCGAAGTGTTGCCGATGCTTCGCTTGCGCCCGCGGGCCGGTTGTACCGAGGATCATCGGCAGTGCCGAACGCGAACCAGGTCTACTACTACGAGGTCGGCGAGGGGCGGTGGAATGGTGAGTTCCACTTCTACGTCACCGAGTGGCGTGAGTTCATGCGCGCGAAACTCGGCGCCAAGAACCGAATGCTCGCGCTCATGTTGGCCGGCGTAGAGAAACTCCCGGGCAAGGCGATCATGCACGGTGAGATCGCGTGCGACCCGAACGAAGGCGCTTACGGCGTCGCGCGCGTCGACGTCTCCGTCGAACGCTTCGGCTTCGAGATCTACCGCCTACGCGGGCACTACGCGCTCGACCCCGACGGCGTCGGCGTGGACATCCGAATCTACCAACGCTTCGGCCCCTACGGTTCGCCGCTGGAGAACGAGAAAGACGCCACCGCCAAGATCGAAAAGGAAGGTTACCTCGGTAAGTACTTCATGGAGATCCTCGGCGATGACTGGGTGGGCGCGTACACGCTGAATCCCAATCACGAGCGCCTCGACGCCGAGTACACCTGCCCCTGGGGCGTGACGACGGAGACGATGAATCGCCTCGTCGCCGTGAAACCCAAAGACCGCCGCGCCCTGCTCCGCTACCAGTCGCTGCTCGGCGTCGCGCGTGAGCTCGAAGCGCTCGACCGCGCGTACGAAGCGACCGACGACGGCCGCGCGCTGTTCACCTACGTCTACGGCGTCGTCACCCGCTCGCTCGCGTTCGAGCTCGAGCGGCAGCGCTTCGACGACCCCGACTGGATCGTCGCGCTCGCGCGTGCGTTCGCGTGGCGCTACATATCGGCCGCGAAGGCGCATGACCGCCGCGAGGCGCCGCCCGGTTGGAAGCGCGTGTTCGAAGCGCTCGATCAGCGTCGACTGAGCGGCGTCGCCGAGCTGGTCGTCACGGTCATCACGCACATCCTCTACGATCTCCCGTTCGCCTTGCTCGAGGTCGGCCTCGTCGACCACCGCGGCGTCCCGCGCACGGCGGACTACCACCAGATGAACGAGGTGCTGTGCGACTCGATCGACATCCTCCAGCACCGCCTCGCCGCCCGCTACAGCCCGGTGTTCTCGGCGCTCGATCGCCTCGGCGCCGACTTCGACGAGCTGCTTTCCCGCGCCGGCATGGAGAACATCCGCGCGCTGGCGTGGTACTCGGCGCAGCGGCTCTCCGACGGCGCGCGCCGCACCGCAGTAATGGCGGACCTCGCCAAACAGGTCGACAGCGCGCTCGACGCGATCCTCGGGCGCGACCTCCCCACGCGCCTCGCGATGCGCGCGGTCCACCGCTCGCTCCGCGTCCTGCGACGCCGCGTCCGCTACCCGACGATGCGTGAGTTCCTCGCGAAGGACACCGCGCCCGTCCCGCCCGCACCGCCGCCGGATCCCGCCGAAGATCTGCTCTACGGCCTGCACACCTCGATCGGCCTGAAGCGCCGCGACGTCGCCTCCGAGACGCTGCGACGCGACGTGATCGACGCCGCCGAGTACACGCCGCTCGCGCGCACCGAGAACGACGTCCCGGTCCGCCTCGCGAGCCCGCGCGACTGGAGCGCCGCGCGCGTCCGCGCGAACGAGGACGAAGGCTTCAGGTGGCGCCTCGGCGCGCTCATCTCCAGTCTATCCCGCGAAGACGGCCCGACCTTCGACCTCGACGCGCTCGGCCTCGACGCGCAGTGGGGCGACACCACGCGCCGCCTCCAAGAGGTGTTGCAGGATGGCTTGCGCGACGGCTTCGACACGGTCGCCGACACCCTCGGGGGCCTCGTGACCACGCTCGACTCGATCGGCGTCCCGGCCTCTGCGACGCTCGGCGGCTTCGACGATCTGCGCGCCTCTTACGATCCCGCGACGGACCTCTTCACCACGGAGGTCCCCGCGCTCATTCGTGTCCCGTTCGACGAGATCAAGTGGCTGATCGAACCGCAGAACTGGGCGGAGCTCATCCCGCACATGTTGGTGTCGGACTGGGTCGAGGGCCCCGACGCCGAGCGGCGCGGGATCATCCGCGAGGTCGTGAACGTCTATCACCCGTTCATCGACGAGCACCCGCTCGTCCTCGAGAACGACCTGCACGTCGCGCAGACCGACACGGCCGACGAACGCGTCGTGGAGTACAGCCTCGCGAAGAGCATCGACGGCGCGCTCGAAGTCGACGAGGGCACCATCGCGCTGAAGAGGATGCCGAACGGCGCCTCGCTCCTCCTGATCCGAAAGGTCCTGAAGGTCCACGGCGGCCGCAACCCGCTGCTCTACGCCCTGCTCCGCACCAATCCGGACGGCCTCGCCTACCTCCTCACGTACTGGGTCAACACGGTCGCGCGACGATTTGGCGCGCCGAACGGTGCGTCCCAGGTGTAGAGAAAACGAGGTGCCCCACGCCCGAATCGCCCTGACGACCGCCCTGTGCCTCGCGGCCGCCTGCGACGGCTCGCCGGACGTGTCCGCGGACGCGCTCGCCGAACACTGCGACGCCCGCTGTGAGTTCCAAGCGACGTGTGTCCCGGAGCTCCGCTCGATCAT
>JAUHYN010001080.1 GCA_030426505.1 bacterium
CCTAGCCCAACAGGTCGTTGAAGGCGTCCTGCCCGGTCAGGGTCGGATCCTCGGGCCCGATCTCGTCGTCGCCCTCGTAGGGGCGGTGGAAGAGGGGCGGCGTCGTCGCCATCGAGAAATCGGCGGACGGTTCGAGGGCGTGGAGGAGCGGCGCGTGGTCGGCGAAGTAGACGTGCAGATAGTCGCGCTCGCGGATCGCCACCGCACGGTCGACGAGCTTCGAGACGTCGCGCGCGTCGCGGAGGCCGGACGCGATCGTCGTCGCGCCGCCGAGGTCGATCGCCTCCGAGGTCGCGAGCCGCAACACCTTCCGCGGGCGCCGCCCGCCGACGAAGAACTCCACGCACTCGACTTCGTACATCGGGTAGCGGTGGAGCAGCGCGCCGGCGCGACCGTTCGTCAGCTCGCGCACCTCGACGGCGCCTTGCCCCAGGAACACCAGGGACCTCTTGAACCGAACCGAGATGTCCAACACACGCGCCGCGACCATCCGTGTACCTCTCTTCGATCCCCCGCCCCTTCATCATACGGGTGACGTCGACGCGTGGTTGCGTTCGAACGAAGGCGTACGATCTTCGTCCGTGATCGATCGGCGCAGGCGCGCTCATGTGCGCGGCGGCTTTGGTCCGAAGTGCGAGGGGAGCGCTTAAGGGTCGGCGCGGAGGATGTGACCGGAGAGGATGTCCAACGCAGGGAGATCCTCCACCACCTCGTCCAACAACGGCAGCGCCGTCGCCCCGGAGCCGCCGTCGAGCTTGCCCTCGCGCTCGAGGTCCACGAACAGCGCGCGGTCCGACACGATGCGTCGCTCTTCGATCGAAGCGAACGGACCGAGCTTGCCGAGCGCGGCTGCGAGCGCGCCGGTCGAGGCGACGTCCTTCGGCGCGACGGTCGCCTGGTCCGACGCGTAGCTCCGATTCAACACGAAGCCCTCGGAGACGAGCCCGAGATCTTTGATGCGGCCCTTGAAGTACTTGGCCTCGGTCAGCGCCGCTTCGTCCGGGCTCGCGATCACGATGAAGGCGGCCTGATCCGAGCGGAGGAGCTTGCGCACGCCGGACGCGTGGATGCGCATCTTCTGGAAGAGCTTCCCGAACGCGCCGAGGAAGTTCTGGAGCTCGACCGCGAAGCTCTCGCCGAACGTCTTCGCGATCGCGGTGTTCACGACCTTCGACGCGGCGCGGATCATCGCGCCGGCGCGCTTGTCCGGATCCGGCGCGAAGATCGAGAGCGTGCGCTCGTCGAGGAAGCGCGCGAGGCGGCGCGGGGCGTCGAGGAAGTCGAGCGCGTTCCGCGAGGGCGGGGTGTCGAGGATGATCAGGTCGTACGTGCCGGACTCGTTGAAGTTGTAGAGCGCCTCGGCGGCCGTGTACTCCTGAAGGCCCGTGATCACGTTCATCAAGGCCTGATAGAGGCGGGTCGAGCGGATCTTCGCGGCGTCCTCCTTCGAGGGCGCAAAGCGATCCACCACGCTCTCGAGCACGACCTGCGGATCGAGCATCCACGCGTGGAGTTCACCGCCTTCCGGCACCAGCACCGACGCGTTCGCGAGGAGCTGCGGATCGATCTGCACCGGCTCCTTGCCCGTGGGCGGGATGCCGAGCGCCTGCGCGAGCCGGCGCGCGGGATCGATCGTCAGCACGAGCGCGCGCCGCCCGGCCTTCGCGGCCGACAGCGCGAGCGCGGCGGAGGTCGTCGTCTTGCCGACGCCGCCCGCGCCGCAGCACACGATGATGCGCTTGGTGCGGACGAGGTGATCGAGGTTCACGCGCCGCCTCCGATCTCGACCTGATCGAGGTAGGCGGCGACGTCCGAGACGACTTCGCCGTGCGCGGTCTTCGTGGACTGCGGGATCGTCACCTTCGCGGCGGTCGCCGGGACGTCGCGCTCGAACTGTTCCTGCGCGGCGAGGGCGCGTTCGAGGCGGCGGAACTCACGCGCGCCGAGGAGCAGCGAGGTGTCCCGGCCGGCGAGGTGGTCGCGAAGGGCGGCCCGCTCGTCGTCCGTGAACGGGTTGGGCGGCATCGCGTTGAGGATCATCGCGCGGACGGAGATGTCGAGCTTCTCGAGTCCGCGCGCGAGCTCGACGGACTCGGTGACCGGCATGCCCTCGGGGAGGGTGACGAGGACGGCGCAGCCGCGGGCGTCGTCGGTCATGGCGTCGAGGCCTTCCTGGATCGCCTGGCCGATCAGGCCGGAGGGCACGACGGAGAGCACGGTCTTCGGGAGCGACGCGAGGCCGAGCGCGTGGCCGGTCGCGGGGAGGTCGACCACGACGTGGTCGAAGCGCTTCGACCGGAGCAGGGTGACGAGGTGGTAGAGCGTCCCGATCTCGGGGAACGCGGGGGCCGCCATCAAGAAGCGATTGAGCGCGGCCGACCGCATCGCGGCGTTCACCAGGACCCCGACCTTCAGCGCAGCCGCGAGGAAGAGGCGGTGTCCGGCCGACGGGGTGATCCGCACGCCGTGTAGGCGGTCCTCGAAGCGCACGGGATCCTCGCCCTTGATCTCCGGGTGGCCGAACAGCCCGAGCAGCTGCGACTGGGTGCTCGTGTCGGAGGTGACCTCGGCGATCAGGACCCGCTTGCCCGCCGCGTGGGCGGACCGCGCGAGGGCCGCGGCGACCGTGGTCTTCCCCACGCCGCCCTTCCCCGTGACCAGGACGAGCTCCTTGGCCCAGAGTGCTTCGCCAGCCCCCATCCTTCGCAGGCTCCGTGTCGCACGGAATCACGCTTGTAACAACGATCGGTGCGCCGTGTTGACCCGTGACCGCGATTGCCCCAACAACGCAGCGGGCGATGTACACGGAGTCCGGCAACCGATTGCGGCGGATCGCGTCGCGGCTGCTCGCGAAGGACACGGTGTTCGAGATCGTCCAAGGTGGTCTGCGGGTCACGCTCCAGGCGCGCCGGGCCGTGGATCGCAACGTGGGACGGGTCCTCGCGGGGCTCAACGTCCCGTCGAACCAGGAGGTCGAGCGGCTGGTCGACGACGTCCGCGCGCTGGATCGGGAGCTTTCCCAGCTGTCGCTGCGGATCGAGCGGCTCGCTCGCGAGGCGGAAAACGGGGCGGGGGAGGGCCGTTGACCCGACTTTGGAAACTCTCCACCATTGCCGCCACTTAGAACCGGGTGCTATGACCCCGAATCGAAGGCGCACCTCGGTGCGCGACTAGGCCGTTCCTTTGTCCGCATCGTCGCGAGAAGACCAGTTCACGAAGACGCGCGAGGCGACGATCTCGGAGCGTCGCGCGATCACCTACAAGCGGTGTCGCATTACCGTGAGCGGCGGGCCCGACCA
>JAUHYN010001081.1 GCA_030426505.1 bacterium
TCGAGGTGCCGCCGCCGATGCGGCAGGTGGCCTGACAGCGAGGGCGCGTCCCCGGCGTCGGCGATCAACCGCTCGGCGCGGGCGCCGCGAGGGGCGCCCGCGCCGTGGGTCGTGTCAGCCCTTCACGCACACCACCTGCTTCAGCGTGTGTACGACCTCGACGAGGTCGTCCTGATTCGCCATCACCTGGTCGATGTCCTTGTAGGCGCCGGGGATCTCGTCGATCACGCCGGCGTCCTTGCGGCACTCGACGCCGCGCGTTGCCGCCTCGTGGTCTGCGACCGAGAAGGCCCGTCGCGCCGCGCCGCGCGACATCAAGCGACCCGCGCCGTGGCTGCAGGAGTGGAACGACTCGTCGTTTCCCTTCCCGCGCACGATGAACGATCGAGCGCCCATCGAGCCGGGGATGATCCCGAGCTCGCCGGCGCCGGCGCGCACGGCGCCCTTGCGTGTGACGAACACGGACTCGCCGTAGTGCGTCTCGCGAGTGACGTAGTTGTGGTGACAGTTCACGGCCGTTCCTTCGACGCGGAAGGGCGGCAACGCGCGGTCGCTCGCCAGGGCCTCGAGCACCGACTGCAACATCACGTCACGGTTCGCCCGCGCGTAGTCCTGCGCCCACTCGACGGCCAGGACGTAGTCGTCGAAGCGCTGCGAGCCTTCGCGGAAGTACGCGAGGTCCTTGTCCGGGAGTGAGCCGAGCTCGTCTTCCATCTCCTTCTTCGCCTGCGCGATGAAGTGCTGACCGATGCGGTTGCCGACACCGCGCGAACCAGAGTGCAGCATGACCCAGACGCGGTCCTCCTCGTCGAGGCAGACCTCGATGAAGTGGTTGCCGCCGCCGAGCGTGCCGAGCTGGCGCCCGGGCTTGGTCTCGGCGATGCGGGCGGACTGGTCGCGCACTTCGTCGAAGCGACGCTCGAGCTTGCGCCACACCGCGCTCGCCGCGTTCGGCACGTCGCGATGCACCCCGCGACCGACGGGCACGCGGCGCTCGATCTGCTTGCGGACGTTCTTGAGGCTGTCAGGCAGGTCCTTGGCCTCAAGCGTCGTGCGCGCCGCGACCATGCCGCATCCGATGTCGACGCCGACGGCCGCGGGGATGATCGCGCCCTTGGTCGGAATCACGCTGCCGACGGTCGCGCCGATGCCCCAGTGGACATCGGGCATCGCGGCGACCCAGCGGTGGATGAACGGCAGGTGCGCGACGTTGCGCAGCTGCTGCATCGCCTTCGCCTCGACGGGGACGTCGCGGGTCCAGGCCTTGATCGGCGATCCGGAGGTCTCGTGCAGTTCGTAATCGGTCACGGCGATGTTCCTGTGCGGGGGGAGTCTAGGGGCGGGCCGCTCGACCCGGCTCCCCCCCGGCCAGAGGTTGCCGGGGGGGAGGAGACACGCGCGGAGCGAGCGCCGCGCGCCGGAGGGAAAGCAGCGAGCGTGCCGAGGTGCGGGGGGAAATCGTCGCGTTCACACAAGTGATGATTTTGGAGAGGGTTGCGTCGAACGGGTGGTCCGGGAGGGCCTCGCGAGCCGCATCGGGCTCTCTCAGGTGATGATCCGTGCCGATAAAGTCCGCGCCATATGGATCGTCCCCGCCGCAAGACCGTCGTCATCGGGTTGCTCGGAGTCACCCTCGATCGCCCGCGCGGCGACCGCTGGTCGAGCTGGCGGCCGTCGGTCGGCCTGTGCCAGCAGCAGGACCTCGTCGTCGACCGCTTCGAGCTCCTGCACCAGAAGCGCTTCGGGCTCCTCGCGGAGCAGGTCGAGGCGGACCTGGCGAGCGTCTCGCCGGAGACCGAGGTGCGTCGTTCGTTCATCGAGTTCCGCGACCCCTGGGACTTCCAGAACGTCTACAGCGCGCTGCATGACTTCGTGCGCGACTACCCGTTCCGTCCCGACGAGGAGGACTACCTCGTCCACATCACGACGGGCACCCACGTCGCGCAGATCTGCCTGTTCCTGTTGACGGAGAGCCGTCGCATCCCGGGGCGTCTGCTGCAGACGTCGCCGCCGCGTCGCAAGCACGAGCCCGCCGCCGGCACGTTCCAGACGATCGACCTGGACCTGTCGCGCTACGACGAGCTGGCGTCGCGCTTCGCGGTCGAGCACCGCGAAGGCGCGGACCTGTTGAAGTCCGGCATCGCGACGCGCAACGCCGAGTTCAACCGGCGCATCGACGAGCTGGAGCGCGTGGCGATCGCGTCGACCGCGCCGATCCTGTTGATGGGGCCGACGGGCGCCGGCAAGTCGCAGCTGGCGCGCCGCGTCGACGAGTTGAAGCGCGCGCGTCGCCAGCTGGACGGCCCGTTCGTCGAGGTGAACTGCGCGACCCTGCGCGGTGACGGGGCGATGTCCGCGTTGTTCGGCCACGAGAAGGGCGCGTTTACCGGCGCGGTCGCGAGGCGCGAAGGCGTGTTGCGTCGCGCGCACGGCGGGCTGCTCTTCCTGGACGAGATCGGCGAGCTGGGGCTGGACGAACAGGCGATGTTGTTGCGCGCGGTGGAGGAGAAGCGCTTCCTCCCGCTGGGCGCGGACCGCGAGGTCGAGAGCGACTTCCAGCTGATCGCGGGGACGAACCGCGACTTGGAGCGCCGCGTGGCGGACGGGATGTTCCGTGACGACCTCTTGGCGCGGATCAATCTGTGGACGTTCCGCTTGCCGGGCTTGCGTGACCGCATCGAGGACCTGGAGCCGAATCTCGACTACGAGCTGGAGCGCTTCGCGGAACGCGAGGGAGCGCGCGTGTCGTTCGCGCGCGAGGCGCGGCGGCGCTACGTGGCGTTCGCGATGTCGTCCGAGGCGGCGTGGGCGGGCAACTTCCGCGACCTGAACGCGAGCGTCACGCGAATGGCGACCTTGGCCGGCGGCGGTCGGATCTCGATCGAGCTGGTGGGGGACGAGATCGAGCGCCTGCGCGTCGCGTGGCGGCACGCAGGGGAGGGGGCGTACGGTGGCGTGCGGAGCGGCGCGCCGGGTGGCGGGGAACCGTCGCTGGTCGTCGCCGCGCTGGGGGAGGAGGCGGCGGAGGCGATGGATCGCTTCGACCGCGTGCAACTCGAGGACGTGTTGGGCGTGTGTCGCCGCGAGCGCACCGCGTCGGCGGCAGGGCGCGTGCTGTTCGCCGCGTCGCTGGCGCGCCGAAGCTCGACGAACGACGCGGACCGCCTACGCAAGTACCTCGCGCGCCACGGCCTGCGCTTCGACGAGCTGCCGCGTTGACGCGTAGCCGAAGGTACGGTGCCGGGTGCAGAATCGTCGGGATAGCAGAGCAGGGCGGCCAACGGCCGCCCTGCTC